>NZ_QZEG01000012.1:0-74417 GCF_009917605.1 Anaerotruncus sp. 1XD42-93
CGCCGTATCAAGCGATTTCGTCGCATTTTTACCCGCTATGACAAACTGGATATTATCTTTTTGGCTTTTGTTTTTTTTGCTCTCATTGTCGATGTGCTTATGTGAACACTACCTAGAAAATACCAGCGTATATTCCTCATGATATTTTGCAGTTTGTTTGAATTTCAGTATAGGCATTAGAATATATAAATAAAAACTTCCTAAGCTGACTACTTGCGAAAAAACCAGTAAAATCAATACTTTTAAAAGCGGTTAGAAGTGGTAAAAAGCAGGGAAATGTATGTAAATCATATATTATTCCTGCACCACTCCTATACCAACATTCCTACACAAAAGACATTCTATTTTATTTTTTCTATTTCCTCTCGCAGCCAGTCAAACTCTCTTGCTGTGTACACTTTTTCAGTGATGTCAGAAATCTTATGTCCGACCATATATTTGATGGCGTATTCATCGATGCCATATTTTTTTGCCATACTTACGAAATGTTTTCGTCCGTCATGTGGTCTATGGTCTGGATTCAACTTCAGCTCATCACGGATTCTTGTAAATCCCTTTTGATACCGGTTGTACGTGAACTTTATATTTTTCCGGTTTCTGTCCGGATCGGTGCAATTGAAAAGGAATTCGCTCCCCAGGGATTCTGCCTCTTTATATTTTCTGAGCACTAGCGACTGTATCTTTGAATGAATCGGAACAACCCTATCGGTACCGGCATCTGTTTTCATACCGCCTTTGAAAGTCCAATTCTCCAAATCAACATCTTCCAACCGTATCAATCCAAGTTCCTGCGGTCTCCATCCAGAATAGCATTGAATCAGGATTGCGTCAACATACCGTTTATCATCCACATGTTCCCAAAGCAATGCAATTTCTTCATCCGTAAACGGGATGTGTTCCTTTTTAACGGTCTGGATTTCTTTGATGGTTTCTTCCGTCAGATTGAAACTTCTGGAGTAGTTACGGTCAACAATCTCATATTCCAAAGCATAATCCAACATAAGGTTGAACAGAGATTTAATTTTATTTTTCATGGACGCACTAGGCCGCTGCTCTTTCCCCCTAACTACAGCTATTCCTTCTTCCATACAGCCTTTTACATGGCGCGCCCGAATGTCCATTACCCGCATATCGTAGACAGATGAGCAATAAGCCCAGGCAGAGGTAACGGCCCTCGCACTCGCATCGTTCTTCAGAGTCTTGAAATATTCTTCTGTCCATTTTTCATAGAGTTCTTTCGCTGTTATGGCTGGCTCTAAATCATACGGATTCTTGTTATATTCTACCAAAGCAGCATAGGCATCATTATAAGTGGGAAAGTATGACTCCGGTTTGAGTGGCTTACAAATAGGCCGTCCAGTCGGAGTTTTTCCAACTGTAACCATAGCTCGAAATGGATTTCGAAGATTTCTTCCTTTGATTTCACTTATCTGTCCGAATCCATTTGGCAGTCTTCTTCGCTTGTTGGATTTGCGAGGCTTTCTTGGTTTTATGTCTGGCTGCATCGGATAGCCACAATGAGGACAGTATGTTGCCTTATCGCTTACTTGCAGTTGGCATTCGGGACATTGCATCAGCATGGTGCGCTCACTCCTTTCTTGACAAATCTCAGAGTTTCTGTTGATTTGCCATTAGTAATCATATATCATAGTGTAGGAATTGTCAACTACTCCTACACTTATTTTTCACTCTGGAGGTGATGTATATGGTTACTCATGACGAATCAACCTGTCCTGATTGCGGCGGAGCGTTGAAATACTACGACAGCGTTCCAAGAATTGTACGAACAAAAAGGAGAAGTACAAGCTGGATTAAGGTTCGGAGATTACGCTGTATCAAATGTGGACATTTACATAGAGAGCTTCCAGATGATATTTTTCCGTACAAGCAGTATGAGGCGGAAATTATCCGAGGCGTGATAGAGGGACTTATTACTTGTGAGACGATTGGATATGAGGATTATCCTTGCGAGATGACGATGATTCGGTGGAAATCTTCGCAAAAATTACAACTGCTATTATGAAAGAATTGTTTATATTTCGAAAGGAGAATTATTATGTCAGAAGAAATTAAAACAACAGTAACGGAAGAAGAAGCTATGAAAGCACTTAGCGAGTTTGCAAATTCTTGCTATAATAAAGGCGCAAAAGACGTCCTTATTGGAGTAGGAATCGGAGCAGCTTTCTCGGCGCTGATTATATTCGGAATCGAAACTGTTGATCTGTGGAAAGACAAAATAAAACTTAAAAGAGAAATTAAAGCATTTGGAAAGTATGTAGACGAGATGGAGTCCTAACAAGGACTCTTTCTTTTTGCCGCCATACCACCGAGGTTGTTTTTACTAAAAGCGGTTCTTATCCTAGAATAGCCGTTGAAAGGAGGCAAGAGCCAATGGAAGAAATTATATTTGAGTCGGGTTCGGTGCCGGTGGTCGTCGCGGCCAGAGTGTACGGTAAGGATGCATCCTGGGTCAGAGCCGGAATCATATCCGGATGGCTTCCAATCGGAAAGGCCACTCGAAACGGCAAACTTGTAACCAACATTGAGGAGATGAATTCGAGGTACGGACGTATCAATTTCTATATCTCTCCGAAGCTCCTCTATGAAGAAACAGGCTATTTGTGGAAAGGAGAGAAACGCTAATGGGAACGACGATACGACCGGAGTTGTCCGAGAAGAATCCCTATTGGATTGAAAAACACCGGTATTATGAGTTGAAACATTTCTGTCTCCAGTATCCTATCTGGAAAAAAGCATACTTAGCCTTGAACGGGCTGGCTAAGAGACCGACAGATTTGGTTTTGTTTTCGAGTCAGCAGCATCTTGGTGATCCGACAGCAAAATGCGCTGAGGCGAGGATATTTTACTCCGACAGAATGGAATTGGTGAAACTGGTAGCCGAAGAAACCGATGCGGTACTTGGAAGTTATATTTTACAGGCTGTTACAAATGGCATCTCTTACGATTGTTTGAAAGCTAGATTAGATATTCCATGCTGTAAGGATGTCTATTACGACTTGTACAGACGATTCTTCTGGCTGCTAAACAAGGAGCGTGGTTGATATGAAGATTGTAGATGTTGCGGTGAAAAAAGTGTACCGATTCAACTGCCCGAATTGTCAAAGCCGGTTGGAAGCGGACAGTCAGGATTTGGAGGACATCGGCGGCAAAGTGATTAAATTCTTCTGCCCAGTCTGCCGGAAGGAACGTTATATTTCGTGGTCTGATTTGAGGAAGAAAATCGTCTATGAAGGTGAGGGTTCGCAGAAATAACAGCTCCTATTATGAAAGGAGAGTGATATTTTATGAAAATCAAAAATCCATACATAGCAGGGCTTATCCCTTGGATTGGCATCTGCATTATAGGGATTATCGGAACAGAATACCTTATCACAAGACTTTTAAAAGACTGAGCCAGCAATGGCTCTTTCTTTTTATTCTAGCTTAGAATTCCAGTACGCAGGTGACGGAAAAACATGGTATTTTGATATCTGAAAAATTCCCGGGTGGAAAAATTTGAAAAAACAATTTGAAAGGAGAACTCTATGGAACTTGTAATTATCCTTGTAATTATCTTTGCGATCGACATTGTAATTGCTTCAATTATAACCAAGATTATAACTAAACCTTTGGATATTGGCACTTTACGGATTGATACCTCTGACCCGGATGGACCATTTATGTTTCTGGAACTATCCAAGGATGTAGATACCGTAGCATCCAAGAAGTATGTAATTCTTAAAGTCAACCTCAAAAGTTATATTTCGCAGAAATAACAGTTCCTTTTATGGAAACTGATAAAACCGAGTGAAAGGAGAAAAACAAAATGGAAGAAATCCGCAACTTATTGGACGAGGAGATTAAAGCAGAAATCGAAGCATTATCTTCTATGCAATTCGGGAGCAAAGAACATTTGACAGCGACAGAAAATCTGGCAACGTTGTACAAGCTGAGGGTCGATGAGACTAAAACAGCACTGGACTTCGAGGAGAAATCAGAAAATCGTAAAAACGATGATGAGTTTAAGAAGAACCAGTTAGCTGAACAGGTCAAAGACCGATACTTCAGGCTTGGTACGGCAGCGGCCGAGTTAATATTGCCGTTGATGTTCTATGCAATCTGGATGCGCAGGGGATTTAAGTTCGAGGAAAGCGGAACATACACCTCAACAACATTCAGAGGATTATTTAACCGTTTTAGACCGACGAAGAAATAAGGAATTTGAGAGTTTCGGAACGAGAGGACGTGTGAAAAGCATGTCCTTTTCGTTTTTCTACGTGATTTTTACAGTCCCTATTATGGAATGGAGATGCAAAAGAGCTCTTTATCTCTTGACTTAATATAGAGAGTAACCGTACAATAATGCTGTTACTTTCGGATTATCAAGGAGGTAATGACTTTATGAGCCAAAAAATTATCAGACCCGAAGGTATGGAATTGGTAGAATACCTGAATAACGGGTATGCGATTTGCAACAAATGTGGGGCTGTAATGGACCGCAGAGAAGATCTAAACGGTGGATGTGATATTTACGCCTGCCCATCATGTGGATGGGAAGTGGATGAAATGGAATATGAGTACGAAGATGACGAAGAAGTAGAATGGACATCAAGCGTACATAAGAGTTTTGGAGGTGATATTCCACCGGCAGGATGCAGAGCCTGCGGAGGTCCATATCCGCATTGCAAAACGTCATGTAAACTATTTGACGATTAAAGAATTATCAACACAAGAGGGAGTCCTGACGAGGGCTCTTTCTTTTGCTTTTGGGAGGCTGGCATGAGATACCATTACAAAAAGCCTGCTATTTATCTTTCGATGTATGGTAAACTTTATATTTGTGAACATCCAGTTTATAACAGTTGCACTCTTTTTCAGATTAGTGATAAAGGATTAGCCGTCATTCAGCAACGATATGACTCAGAGACAAAGAGTACGTGGTGGAGTGAAGTTGACCCATGGCTGACAGATGATTTATATTTGCATCCGGGATTCAAGAAATACTTTGACGAACGAGCTGGAGAATGTAAAGATGGTCTCTACCCTACTGTTACCATCCGGCAGATTATGTGGGCGTTGAAGATGAAGCCAATTGCGAGAGAACGGTGGGAAACGGTCTTTGACAGACGTGATATTTAGACGCAAAATTTACAGCTCCTTTTATGGAAAATTATGCATTTATGAAAGGAGAAAAAAAGTGAGCAAAACAGAAAAGCATTTAAGCAGTAAGATACGCATATTTGAGGATATGCTGCTACGAAGTAAAAATGTCTATGAAATGGAAACACTCAGAAGTGAACTTGCAAAGATGCGTATATCATTACAGAAATTACAGTATGAGAGAGAGTCCTAACAAGGGCTCTTTCTTTTTGCGCTTAAAATACAACCCCCTTTATGAAAAACCAACGTTTGGAAAGGAGAAAAAGGAGTATGGACGAAATGAAAATCAACTCAAAATTCTTGAGGAACTTGATTGCCAAGTTTGTAAAAAGAGAGGTAAAGAAAAAAGCCGGATATGAAGTGGATATCCAGTTGAATGAATTCACCGCAACGGTTACAGACGGAACGGCTCATGTTCACTTGAATATAGATGCGGAATTGGGAAAAGATGAGCTTACAAAGCTCCTGGCAGCGATTGGTTTATAAAGAGTTGAGACTGTGGAAACACGGTCTCTTCGCTTTTACATACGCAAAATTTACAAGGGCTTTTATGAAAAAATAAACTAATTTCAGGAGGGTACAATTATGATGAGAGCATTAAAAGAATACAACGAAATGGTTATGAGACCGTCATGGAAATGGCTGAGGAGGCACTGGAAAGGATATTCGGTGTTACTGGTGATTTCGATGATTGTTCCGTACCTTTGGTTCTACTGGAGCGACATCACAGAGTACATCAAGAGTAGGTTTAAGAAAAACGAGGAGGAGTCCTAACAAGGGCTCTTTCTTTTTGCGCGATATTTACATTGCGTATTATGAAAGGATGGTGAAGAGTTATGACTTTATTAGGATGTGCACTGATTTTGATTGGGGTGTTAATTCTGATAAAAGGTAGAAACGATACCAACGATTAGCAAAAATGTAAAAAGGGAATGCGTTTAAACGGGTTCTCTTTTTTCTTCGCATAAAATACAACTTCTTTTATGAAAAAAATAGAAGGAGGATGAAAGTATGCTTACTATTATTTTATTGGTTACGGGGATTCTTATTTTGGGGACGCAGTTTAAAATCGTAAGAATGCTGAAACAAATTGGGAAAGAAATTAACCAGATCGAAGGATGGAACGGTATACCGAAAGAACACTATTTTTAACAGGAGTGGAGTCCTAACAAGGGCTCTTTCTTTTTGCGCGATATTTACATTGCGTATTATGAAAGGATGGTGTAACGATATGATATTATTTACGGTGTTATTGATTCTGTTACTGGTATTTAGTGTATGTGCTATTTTCACGATTGGAACATGTGGAATAGTATTTATACTGATGTTTGGTGATGTGATTATATGTATCGGTCTAATAGTTATCATTATTAGATACATTATCAAGCGAAGGAAGTGAGCCGCTAACAACGGCTCTTTTTCTTTTTACGCGAAATTTACAGGTTATATTATGGAGAGACAGTAGCTCAATTGGTAGAGCGCCACACACCCGTGGAAGTTATAGGTTCGAGTCCTATCTGCTTCTCTTAAGTTTGGAGTCGGCAACGGCTCTTTTATTTTTGCCAAAAATGAAAGGAGAAAACATATGGGCAAATTTACAATGGGGTTGCGACGATCATCCCCGACAATCCTAACTGCTTTAGGAATCGTCGGCGTTGTTGGTACGGCTGTAACGGCAGTACGAGCAACACCTAAAGCATTGCGGCTTATTAAAGCCAAGAAAGATGAGCTGGAAACGGATAAGCTTACACCTATGGAACTTGTACAGACGACTTGGCAATGTTATATTCCGTCAGTCTTGATAGGTATTGGCACCGTTACGTGTATTGTTGGTATTGGTGTAATGGACAAGCGCAATCAGGCGGCTTTGACGAGCGCATACGCTATGCTTAACGAATCCTACAAGCAGTACCAACAAGCAGCCAAAAAAGTTTATGGCGAAGATGCTGATAACAAAATCCATGCTGAAATAGCTAAAGAAACCTATATTTCGGCTGACGGGTTAGGTGTCTATTCGGCGGATATGGACTCGGAAAGCGAAAAAATTCTTTGTTATGACATGTTTTCCAAGAGATATTTTACTGCAACAATGGCCGCCATAGTGAACGCTCAGTATCATATAAATCGAAATCTTCAACTTCGAGGCTATACAACTATAAATGAGTTCTATGATTTCCTTGGTCTTGACGGAATCAAATACGGAGATGAAATAGCCTGGGCTATGGACGATCTTATGGAAGGTGGAATTATGTGGCTTGACTTTGAAAATCATCGCACTGTGATGGAAGACGGTTTGGAATG
Source organism: Anaerotruncus sp. 1XD42-93 (assembly GCF_009917605.1). NCBI lineage: Bacteria > Bacillati > Bacillota > Clostridia > Eubacteriales > Oscillospiraceae > Anaerotruncus > Anaerotruncus sp. 1XD42-93. Next base: position 7,462 of record NZ_QZEG01000012.1, read on the forward strand.
TTGTGTGATATCCGCTGTCTGGGACCCTAACAAATTTGATGGGAAATTGGATATTTCTTAGTTCGCAAAAATTGCAAGTTCTATTATGAAAAGGAGGTAATCGCTTTATGGCTACTAAGAGTAAATTGATTAAAGTTCTTGGTCTGGCGGCGACTTTTATAGGAGTGGCGGCAACGCTTGTAACCGATTGGGTCAACGAGCAGAAGATGGATGAAAAAATCGAAGAAAAAGTAAACGAAGCACTTGCCAAAAGAGATGACGAAATTGAGGAGTCCTAACAGGGACTCTTCTTTTCTGTTATAAGGGGAGAGCTATGTCTAAGTATGAACAGGTTATTTTGATTATTGAGGATTATATTTTCGATTTCACAGAACCACAACGAAGTTGGGATAAGCATTGGTTCAAGGAAGTTAGTTATCAACGATGGGCTGGAAACGAACTCTTGAATTGTATTCGCAAAAATCCGGAACAAGACCCAATTGATATCATTTCGGACTTCGCAACAAAGACACGAGAATTTTCTATGAAAGACCACGCTGATAAAAGAGACAGGCAGATATTTAATGTTGCCTATGAAATAGCAACAGACATCTTGGAAATTACAAGATGTTTGAAATAATTAGCCAAAATTGAAAGGAGAAAAAAATCATGAAGGTAGCAAGAAAGGTGCTGTTCAAGACAAACGAAATTTGTGTAGGAGATCAGATTACGGTGAGGCTGAGCGGCTTCGGAAAGTTTACGGCCACGGCTCAGAGAGTGACGGACAAGGGAATTCTTTTCCTGTTTGACGATGTTATCGCCCGGCATCCGATGAATGAGACCAACACCAATGAGGGCGGTTTCGACAAATCGGATATGTGCAGGTGGCTCCGCGAAACGGTTCTTCCGTCATTTCCGGAAAAGCTGAGAACCAAAATTCGTGAGATTACGCTTCCTACATACGGGGAGATTTTCGGTCACGACGATTTTTACGAAAACTTTGAGCCGGATAACGATGAGCAGTTCGAGCTTATGAAGCGGCGCGGAAACAGAGTCTGCGATTTTAAGGATGACTGGTGCTGGTGGTGGCTTCGCAATGCAACCAAGAGGAGCGTTTCTTCGGCTCATTTCGCCGATGTGAACGGCAGGGGCGATGCGTACTGCAACGTCGCTTCGAACTCTAGCGGGGTTCGTCCGGAGTTCTGGTTGGTTAAATAATCGCCGCCCCTTGTGGGCGGTTTTATATTTTAGAAAGGGGATGCGCTTATGTGCGACCAGATTCGAAAGGAGAACATCGATGGACAAAAAAACAATAGCGGCAGCTATCCGAAACATGCGAACTGCCGTGAAAAAACACAGTCCGGAAATTCTAACCGGTATCGGGATTGCCGGGATGATTACAACAACCGTGATGGCGGTCCGGGCTACACCAAAAGCTCTAATTCTCATTGAAGAAAGGAAGGACGAGCTGGAGGTAAACGATCTCACACCGAAAGAAACCGTTCAGGCTGCGTGGGCTTGTTACATTCCAACGGCTGTTATCGGAACTGTTTCAATAGCCTGTTTAATCGGAGCCAGTTCAGTAAATATACGGCGCAGAGCGGCGCTTGCTACGGCTTATACACTTTCGGAATCGGCTTTGAAAGAGTATCAGGAAAAAGTGGTGGAAACCATCGGAGAGAAAAAAGAACAGGGAATCCGGGATGCGGTTGCTAAGGATAAAATCGAGAAGAATCCGGTAAGCAATCGTGAGGTGGTTATTCTTGAGCGTGGAAACACTCTCTGCTTCGATACTGTGTCCGGGCGATATTTTAAGTCCGATATCGAGAAGATAAAGAAGGCTGTCAATGAGCTTAACTTACGGATGCGGGATGAGATGTATATTTCTCTGAACGAGTTCTATTACGAAATCGGTTTGAACGGGACTTCCATCGGAGATGAACTCGGCTGGAACATTGACCAAGGGTATATTGATGTGTCATTCAGCTCGCAATTGGCTGACGACGGAACGCCTTGCCTTGTAATTGAGTATCACATCGCTCCGAGATACGATTTCAGCAACGGTTAATGCGCGAAAAAAACAATGTCTTTAATGGAGTAATCCACATTATTTCATAAACGAAAGGAGAACAATTATGGAACCTAACGAAGTTATGGCAAACGAGGAACTTATCGAAACTACAACGGAGGAAGTTGTTGAAGCGAGTTCTCGCTGCGGCTGTAAGGTGGCGGCTGGTTTCGGTTTGGGCATCCTTGCAGGTATGGCAATCTGCAAGCTGGCTAAACCGGTAATGGCCAAAATCAAAGCACGGAGAGAGGCAAAGCGTATGGAGTCCGACGTGGTGGTAGATGTCGATGTCGAGGTTGCCGAAACCGATGAAGAATCAGAAAAATAAAAATCTGCGTGTATGATATTTGGTGGATCATGCGAGGGAGAGTATCTGAAACAAGGTGCTTTCCCTTTTTCCTTTTTGCAGGAGGTGTTTTTATGAACCAGTATGCATATGATGGACCGGTTATGGAGTTTGAAAACTGTGTCGCGCATCGTTGGAAATCGACCACCTATGCCGTGTCTGAGAAAAAAGCAAGGAGTAATCTTGTGTATCAATTTAAAAAGCAGCACAACAGACTTCCGAATACGAGAATTACGTTACCTGGGAAGCTGATTGCGGCTGGTGAAAGGAGAAAGTAAATGGAAGAATACAAGCCGAATTCTCATAAATCCAAAGAAGAACAGCGAGAATCCGATGCTTTACCTGAGAAAAAAGTAGGGAAAGTAATCACCGGCTCTGCCAAATCAAAAAAGAAAGGTGAAATGCAGAAGTTTGCCGATGTCTTTATTTCCGAGGATGTCGGGAATGTCAAATCCTATATCATTATGGAGGTTTTGGTACCTGCGGTAAAGAAAGCAATCTCAGATATTGTGACGAACGGAATTGACATGATTCTTTACGGTGAAACAGGACGTACCAAGAAAAACTCGACAGCATCCAAGGTATCTTACGGAAAATTCTATGACCGGGATTCTGACCGGAGGAGGGATTATCGTTCAGCGGGGACGAGGGGCGGGTATGATTACGACGACATTATATTTGAAACCCGTGGGGACGCTGAGTCAGTTCTCGATGCTATGAACGACATTATCAGCCAGTATGGAGTGGTCAGCGTTGGCGATTTGTATGATTTGGCTGATGTATCAACAAACAACTATGCCGTGAATAAGTACGGCTGGACAGATATCAGCGGATGCAAGCCCGTTCGGGTAAGAGACGGTTATATTCTTAAGCTGCCTAAAGCGCTTCCGCTGAATTAGGGAGGGATTTGCCATGTATGAATCAAGGGACAAAATGGTATCCCATCCCGATCACTACCAGTCAGAAACAGGGTTGGAAGTAATCGAGGCAATAGAAGCTTTTACGTTCGACCTCAAGGGTATTGAAGCGGTGGATACCGGTAACATCATCAAATATGCGTGCCGTTGGAAGAAAAAGAACGGAATCCAGGATTTGGAGAAAATCATGTGGTACACGCAGCATCTTATTGACCATCTCAAAAATTTGGAAAAGGAGAACAATTAACCATGAAAAAAGAAGAAATCATGACGAAGGTAAGCGGAACTTTCAATAAAGTCGGCTTTCAGTTGAAAAAACACAGCCCGGAGATTCTCATTGTGGCAGGTATCGTCGGAACGGTAGCGAGTACGGTTATGGCGTGCCGGGCAACAACGAAGGTCGGAAAAATCATCGACAAGACGAAGAACGATGTGGACGAGATTCACGATGCGACAGAAAAGGGAGTCACCAAGGCTGGCGAAGACTACTCCATTGAGGATTCCAAGAAAGACCTGTCTGTTGTTTATCTTCAGACCGGAGTTAAACTCGCCAAGCTGTATGCTCCCGCTGTGGCTCTTGGCGCGTTATCTATCACCAGCATTTTGGCATCGAACAATATTCTTCGGAAAAGGAATGTCGCTCTGGCTGCGGCTTATGCAACTGTGGATAAGAGTTTCAAGGAATATCGGAAACGGGTTATTGAGCGCTTCGGCAAGGAGATCGACCGGGAGCTTAAATACAATATCAAAGCGGAGAAGGTAAGCGAGACCGTTATCGATGAGGAAACCGGCAAAGAAAAGAAAGTGAAGAAAACCGCTTTCGTTGTCAACCCGTCCGATGTAAGCGGATACGCCCGATTCTTTGAGAAGTACACGATGGACGAAGACGGAAACAGCGTCCTGAACCCTCACTGGGAAAGCAACAACGAGTACAATCTGATGTTCCTGAAAGCACAGGAAAAGTACGCCAACGATTTGCTCAGGGCAAAGAAACGCCTTTTCTTGAACGATGTTTACGACATGCTGGGGCTGCCTCCGACAAAAGCCGGTCAGGTTGTTGGATGGGTTTATGATGCAGAGCATCCTATCGGCGACAACTATGTTGACTTCGGTTTGTATGCGGACAATCTGAGTTATTCCGATTTTGCGAATGGTTTTGAGCCGGCCATTCTTTTGGATTTCAACGTGGACGGAAACATCTGGGAACTGATGTGACTGACGGATGGATTGGATAGCGTTGGCACAGGGAATCCCTATCGGGATATGGCAGACTGCCCTTGGCTCGGTTCAAAAGACTGGCGGAGGGCAGCCGGATATTTTTAAGGAGACGTACATGAAAAAAATAACTGTAATAGCTTCAGCTTTTTCTTTGTGCGTGATTCTGATATTTTCAATCACTACGCACTCTGCCGGAAGTGAAATCTCTGCTGATTCACAGGCAATAGAAATCACTCCGGTATCTATGCCGGTGGTTACTTATATTCCGATAGAGGATATTTCAGAGTCAAGCGCAGAAGAAATTGCAGAGGAAGAACTTTTATCAGAGGAAGATATTTCGCTGATAGCATTGGTAACGATGGCAGAGGCAGAAGGAGAATGCGAAAAAGGAAAGCGATTGGTAATCGACACCATACTCAATCGCATGGATTCGGAGCATTTTCCCGATACGGTTTACGATGTTATCTATCAACCATATCAGTTTTCCTCAATGTGGAACGGACGTGTAGACCGCTGCGAGGTGAGGGATGATATTTGTCAGCTTGTCAAAGAAGAACTGGAAGTTCGGACAAACTACGATGTTATATTCTTTACCGCTGGCTGTTACAGCGATTACGGCGTTCCCATGTTCCAAGTAGAACACCACTATTTTTCAAGTTATGAATGAAAGGAGATTAACCTTATGAATGGCTTTTTAACATTGGTATCTTACACGCTGGCTGCTATGGCCGGAATCTGTTTTGTCGGCGGTCTTGCCGTGTTATCCGGCGGAAAGGAGCAGTAATCATGGATGGAATCGGGAATCTGATATCCATGCTCGATTATGTGCTGGATACAAAAAGGAAAAGACATATTACCGGCGGTATCTTACTGAGTGTATCCTTACTCTTCGGAGGACTGGCTCTTACGGTAATGACTATAAAGAACGAGGAGGATGAAGAAGAGGAGGATGAAGAAAATGAATAAAGCAGCGGGCTTTGTGATGTTTGTTTTAGGCGCGGCTGTTGGTTCCGTAGTGACCTGGCAATACACCAAGAAAAAATATGAGCAGATTGCCCAGGAGGAAATTGATTCGGTAAAGGAGATATTCTCCAGACGGGAATCGGCTGCGGATGTTGAGATTGTCACTCCTGAGCCGCAGACAGCAAAGGTTGGTAAGCCGGAAGAAAAACCGGATATTTCCGAATACGCTGCAAGGTTGGAACGGGAAGGATATACTAACTACTCGAACGCAAGCGCCGGAGAGAAAAAAGAGGAGCAGGAAGCGATGGAGATGAAACCCTATGTAATCTCACCGGATGAATTTGGCGAGTTTGAGGATTATGAACGAATCAGCCTCAGTTACTATGCAGACCAGATTCTGGCAGATGAAGACGATGAAAAAGTAGAAGATGTGGATAATGTTGTAGGTCTGGAATCTTTGACCCACTTTGGGGAGTTTGAAGACGATTCAGTCTTTGTCAGAAATGACAGGCTGAAATGCGACTACGAAATTCTTCTGGATCAGAGGACTTATTCAGACGTTATTAAGCAGAGGCCGCATCAGACGGAGGTATGATGACAAGGAGCGAGCTGAATAGCGAATACTTCGATTGGATGTGTCAGCTCGTATGCAACCGCCGGTATACCAGAGGTCTGTCCTATCAGAAACTTTTACGGTTCCTCCATAACGTGGATTTTAATTACACGATTGAAATGGATGGAAACCGAGAAGAAGATGGGATAGATCTCCGGTACCGGTTTGGCTACGAGAATTCATACGAAAACGCCATGATTTCAAGCTACTTGGATAATAGTCCTTGTAGTGTTTTAGAAATGATGATTGCTCTCGCTATTCGTTGTGAAGAACATATCATGGACGACCCGGATATCGGGAATCGTACCGGGCAATGGTTCTGGGGTATGATTGAGAATCTCGGTTTACGGAAAATGACAGATGCAAGATTCGATGAGGATTATGCAGACGAGATTATTCAGAGATTCTTAGACCGAAGATACAAGCGAAATGGGGAGGGTGGCCTGTTTACGGTGGAACACTGCCGACGGGATTTGAGAACGGTAGAAATCTGGTATCAGATGTGCTGGTACTTAGACGAAATCGTATAGTTTTGGAGGTTTCGTATGACTCACAACGAAGTATATAAATGGTTTGAACTATATTTTCCGCTTTATGCGGGTGAGAATGCTGCCACATGGTTTCCAAACGGTAAAAACAGCATCCGAGTCCGGCAGACCAATGGCGCTGAATTTATATTTACCTATGGTGGCAAAGACGACTGGCGGTTTGAAACCGCTAAAAGTTTTATCAAAGGCATGAAAGGAGGAAAAGGCTGATGTGCGAGATGCTTGGTTATATTTTTGGAAGTTTACGGTCATCGGAAACGGCAATCAAGGGAATCCGTGTCACTCTTAAGCATCAGAGCAGGTTCAACCGCAATGTCGGACTTTGGGCCTGCGCCATGACCGCTTATGTAGTTATGACGGAATTGGACCGCCGGGAACAGAATAAAAAAATAAAGGAACTCAGGAATGAGATTGAGGAATTAAAGCGCTCGGAAGGAGAGTAAAAAATGCGATGATCGACTTTTTGATGATTTCAACACGTAGTACAAAGCGTGGTGTAATAGAAATCTATCCGAAGTTCATTATTAAAAAAAGCTCCGATCTGATGATTCGAGGTGGTGACTTCTACGCTATCTGGATTGAGGAACGTGGTTTATGGTCTACGGACGAGCAGGATGCTTTGCAGCTCATTGACCGCGAACTGGATAGATATGCAGAAGAAAACCGCCGGCGCTTTGACTCCGACATAAAAGTCCTGCATATGTGGGATGCAGAATCAGGCATGATTGACTCCTGGCATAAGTATTGCCAAAAGCAGATGCGGGACTCATTCCACATGCTGGATGAAAAACTTATTTTTTTCAACACAGAGACCAATAAAAAAGATTACGCCAGTAAAAAGCTGAATTATCCGCTTGAAGCTGGCGATTTGTCTGCCTACGAAAAGCTGATGTCAACTTTATATTCCGAGGAAGAACGACGGAAGATTGAATGGGCGATTGGGTCGATTGTGTCAGGAGAATCCAAACGGTTGCAGAAATTCATGGTGTTATATGGAGCCGCAGGAACAGGTAAATCCACAGTCCTGAACATCATCCAGCAGCTTTTTGAAGGGTATTACTCAGTATTCGACGCAAAAGCACTGGGGTCATCCAGTAATTCTTTTGCGTTGGAGGCATTTAAAAGCAACCCTCTTGTGGCGATTCAGCATGACGGCGACCTGTCCAGAATTGAAGATAACACAAGGCTTAACAGTCTGGTTTCTCATGAACTTATGACGGTGAACGAAAAGTTCAAATCGACCTACGCCAACCGATTCAAGTGCTTTCTCTTTATGGGAACAAATAAGCCGGTGAAGATTACAGACGCGAAGTCCGGTTTGATTCGGAGATTGATAGACGTTTCGCCAACAGGCAACAAACTGAATCCTAACGATTACAAGGATATTGTAAAACGGGTTGGATTTGAACTGGGGGCGATTGCGTATCACTGTCAGGAAGTATATTTATCCACTCCGGGTATGTATGACGATTATATTCCGATTGCTATGCTTGGGGCGTCCAATGATTTCTATAACTTCATTGTTGATTCGTACCATGTGTTCAAAAAAGAAGACGGAACGACAATGAAAGCGGCATGGGAGATGTACAAGACCTACTGTGATGAAGCAAAGGTGTCTTTTCCATTCTCCCAAAGAATCTTTAAGGAGGAATTGAAAAACTATTTTCGGGACTACAAGGAACGGTTCAATCTTGAAGATGGTTCGCGGGTTCGCAGTTACTATTCCGGATTCCGGACTGAGAAATTTGAAACCGAAAAAAATCCGGCAGGTGAAAATGCGGAAACAAAACCAACATCCATCGAGTTCAAAGAGCAGGAATCTGTTTTCGACAAGGAATGTGAAACCTGCCCGGCCCAATACGGAACAGATGCTGGTACGCCTGGGAAAAAGTGGGCGAATGTCAAAACAACCTTGGCCTCTTTGGATACTTCACAATTACACTATGTCAAGGTTCCCGAAAACCATATCGTAATTGATTTTGATATTCCGGACGAGGAGGGAAATAAATCTTTTGAAAGGAATGTAGAAGAAGCAAGTAAATGGCCGCCAACTTATGCGGAACTCAGTAAAAGCGGATGCGGAGTGCATCTGCATTATATTTATACGGGAGATCCGGCAAGACTGAGCCGCATTTATGATGACCATGTAGAAGTTAAGGTGTTCACAGGCAACAGTTCATTAAGACGAAAAGTGTCGAAATGCAACAACCTGCCTATCGCGACAATTAGCTCTGGTTTACCGCTGAAAGGAGAAAATAAAATGGTAAATTTTGAAGCAGTTCAAAGCGAGAAAGGGCTTAGAACACTGATAAAACGTAATCTCAACAAAGAGATTCATCCGGGTACTAAGCCCAGTATCGACTTTATTTACAAAATACTGGAGGATGCATATTCCAGTGACTTAAAATATGATGTCACGGATATGAGGAATGCAGTATTGGCATTTGCAGCGAACAGTTCTCATCAGGCTGATTACTGTATCAAGTTGGTAAACAAGATGCAGTTTAAATCTGCCGACACGTCCACAGCCGTGAAAAATGAGAATGCGAAACTGATATTTTATGACGTTGAGGTCTTTCCCAACCTGTTTCTTGTAAACTGGAAAATCGAAGGTGAGGGAAAGCCGGTTGTACGGATGATTAACCCGACGCCATCTGAGATAGAGGACTTAATGAGGTTCCGTTTAGTTGGATTTAATTGCCGCAGGTATGACAATCATATTCTGTACGCCCGGCTTATGGGATATTCAAACGAGCAGCTCTATAATCTGTCCCAGAAAATTATCAATGGCAGCGCAAATTGTTTCTTCGGAGAAGCCTACAATGTCAGTTATACAGACGTTTATGACTTCGCTTCTGCCGGAAACAAAAAAAGCCTGAAGAAGTTGGAAATCGAAATGGGAAATGTCACAGAAAAGGAGCTGAAAAAGAAAGGGTTTTCCGATGACGAAATTAGAATCATCAAAGCGGGAACCCATCACCAGGAGCTTGGCTTACCGTGGGATCAACCTGTACCGGAAGAACTTTGGACAAAGGTTGCCGAATACTGTGATAACGATGTAATTGCTACCGAGGCGTCTTTTGTTTACTTGAAAGCGGATTGGACGGCAAGGCAGATTCTGGCGGATTTGGCGGATATGACCGTCAACGACACGACGAACAGCCTAACTACCAGAATTATATTTGGAAATAACCGAAAGCCGCAGGATCAGTTCCACTACCGTAATCTGGCAGAACCGGTGCATGATTTGGACGAGGAAACATATTCATTCCTTGCTGAAGCGTGTCCGGAGATGATGGAACGAACTCACGGTGAAGCAGGCAGTTTTCTTCCATATTTTCCTGGTTACAAGTTCGAAAATGGAAAATCCACTTACCGCGACGAAGAAGTCGGCGAAGGCGGGTATGTCTATGCCGAACCTGGGATGTATGGGAATGTGGCGTTGCTGGACGTTTCCTCAATGCATCCACACAGCGCAATCGCAGAAGTCCTATTCGGCGTGAAATTCACAAGAGCATTTCGGGATATTGTCGAAGGGCGTGTAAGCATCAAGCATGAAGCATGGGATATTGTCAATACGATGCTGGATGGAAAGCTCACACCGTATATCCAGAAAGTAATTGACGGTGAAATGACATCCAAGCAGCTTGCTGATGCTCTGAAGACAGCAATCAATTCGGTTTACGGCCTTACTTCTGCCTCTTTCGAGAACGCATTCCGCGATCCGAGAAACAAAGACAATATTGTAGCTAAACGAGGAGCTCTGTTCATGATTAACCTCAAACATGAGGTGCAGGAACGGGGCTTTACTGTTGCCCATATCAAGACAGATTCTATCAAGATTCCTGACGCTACGCCGGAAATTATCCAGTTTGTTATGGATTATGGTAAACGGTATGGGTACACATTTGAGCACGAGGCTACATACGACCGGATGTGCTTGGTGAATGACGCGGTCTATATTGCCAAGTACAAAGATGGTAAGCACGCCGGCGAATGGACAGCTACCGGTACCCAGTTTGCAGTTCCTTATGTGTTCAAGAAACTTTTCAGTGGAGAAGATATTGCTTTCGAGGATATGTGCGAGACCAAATCTGTAAGTAGCGCTTTATATTTGGATATGAACGAAGGGCTGCCAGATGTGTCTGAAGAAGAAAAGCAATACGCAAAGTTGCTAAAAGAACTTAGCGATGTATCAAAACTCGAAGATCCGATGACTGATGAATGTCAGGAATTTGAAAGACTTGGAAAGATTATTGCTGATGGGCACTGCTATCGTTTCATCGGAAAAATCGGACAGTTCTGCCCTATCAAGGACGGGTGCGGCGGCGGACTCTTAATGCGGGAGAAAAATGGAAGATACTACGCCGCTACTGGTTCAAAAGGATACAGGTGGCTGGAATCGGAAATGGTTCGGGAGTTGGACAAGCAAGATGATATCGACCGCAGCTATTATGACAAGTTAGTTGATGATGCAGTTAAGACTATTTCGGAGTATGGCGATTTCGAATGGTTTGTTTCCGACGACCCGTATATTAAGGAGCTTGGTGCCAACGACGCTGATGTTGATTCCGAGGTTCCATCGTGGATGCCGCCTTGCGGGGAAATGAAATATGCGACGTGCTTTGATTGTCCGAACTTCCATAACGACAAGTTCCATATGGACTGTAACCTTGGGTACGATATTTCGGATGTGATTATGAGCCATTCCATGAATCCGCCGGAAGACAATCCCAATGAAGAATATTTACCATTTTAAAAGAAAAGGAGAACGATTATGTCTAAAAGAGTAAACGACAACATCATCATGGAGAATGCCCGTATCATCTTCCGGAACTTTTCCGGTAAAGAGGGAAAGTATAACAGAGCTGGAAGCCGCAATTTCTGTGTTGTGATTGACGACCCGGAACTGGCCCAGAGATTGGCTGAGGAGGGGTGGAACATCCGTGTTCTTACCCCGAAGGATGAGGGCGATGAGCCGAAGCACTATCTCCAGGTCGCGGTAAGCTTTGAAAATATCCCACCAAAGGTGTTCATGATTACCAGAAGAACGAAAACGCAGTTGGACGAGGAGGCGATTGACTCTCTGGACTATGCTGAGATTCGTAATGTGGATTTGACCATTCGGCCCTACAACTGGGTAATCCAGGAAGGAACGAAGAACGAGAAATCTGGGGTTAAGGCATATTTAAAAAATATGTATGTCACCATCGAGGAAGATGAATTTGCGGAAAAGTATGCCGAAATGGAGGGCCCGGACGAGCTTCCATTCAACTAAGACTTATATTTTTGAAAGGAGAAACTATGGCGTTTTGGAAGAAAAAGAAGAAGCAGACCACAGCCAAAAAGAAAACGCCTGCCACTTCGCCTAAGACGGATTCGCCAAAAATGAAGCCGGTTCCGGAATGGAAACCTACGATTTCAATGCCGACCTACAAACCGCCGAGCAAAGATGTTGATTCAGAAGTTCCCAAAAAGCCGGAGCCGAAACCCAAAACAAGTCCCAGAAAAAATGACGGTAGAAAGGAGTTCTTGGATTCTTTCAGAAAACTTACCTATCGTCATAGAGCTTGGGATATTTGGAGGGATTTCGTAATCATGTTTGCCTGCTCGCTCTCGAATCCAGTGGATAAATTCCATTATGATGAGCGGGAAGCCAGATATATGAAAATCATCAAGAAATACAATAAACAGGAACAGGCGATATTTCCTGAACTTGCTGCTCAGACAGTCTTGGCCTTGGAAGAAAACCAGGAACAGGACTTTCTGGGCAGTATTTTTATGGAACTCAATTTAGGCAATGAGTCCGGAGGGCAATTCTTTACACCGTATCACGTTTGTGAACTTATGGCGGAAATTGCCTTAGGTGATAATGTGGCTCAGCAGGTTAATGAACAGGGCTACATAACTATCTGTGACTCATGCTGTGGCGCGGGAGCCACTTTGATTGCTGGTGTTCATGCCGCAAGAAAGCAGTTGGAGAAGGAACCTTTGAATTATCAGAACCACGTTTTGGTAGTTGCACAGGATATTGACGAGATTGTGGCTCTGATGTGCTATATTCAGCTTTCTCTGCTGGGCGTGGCAGCTTATATCAAGGTCGGTAACACCTTTACAGAACCTATTGCTGAGGGTGACTCGACGGAAAATTACTGGTTTACAATGATGTATTTTTCCGATGTGTGGGCAATGCGAAGAATGGTTCGTAAAATGGACGAGCTTTTGAAAGGAGAATCTGATGAAAGAAAGGCTGACTAATCTGCTGAGGGAGATTGATTTCTTCTTGAACAATTCTCCCATAGAAGATGACTGCACTAATAAGGAAAACGAAATGTATTCCGATATGGCGAATCTGAAAAACAGCATCGAAGCGGTGCTTGAAGACATGTAAACAAACATTGAAAGGAGAAAAATCATGAGCAAGGAAATGAACGCACGCGAGTTTATGAAAACCATGGAGGGATTGATCAACTCTCCGAATCAGAAGCTGATTGGTGACATGAGAGGCGGTTATGTATACGCAGCCGATACTGATAAGCCGGAATTGATGTATGCTGCCACTGAAATCAGCAAAGCGAACCGGAGGGCAACGGAGGCGGAGAATCGTCTTGATGCTTTTAAATATGCGGTGAACGATGTGTTCGGTACTGCGGAACTGCATAGAAAAATGGCACTGGAGATCAAGAAAGTCATCTTCAACAATCCAGTAACCATTGTCTTCTGGGCAGACGGCACCAAGACAGTAGTAAAGGCAAAAAATGAAGACTTCGATCCGGAGAAGGGTCTGGCGATGGCTATCGCAAAGAAAGCGTTGGGTAATAAGGGCAGCTATTTTAACAAGATTAAGAGATGGACCAACGACTACAACGAGGAAAGTTGATTATGGCGGGGGTGCAGCTCTACGACTATCAATTGGATGCTGTCAAGAAGATGAAAAATGGCTGCATTCTTTGTGGTGGCGTAGGTAGTGGAAAATCACGAACTGCACTTGCTTACTATTATATTTGCAATGGCGGAGAAATCGATACCGAAGAGTATGCGGTGATGGATGACGTTGGAATTAAAGACCTTTATATCATCACAACCGCTCGTAAACGGGATACGAAGGAATGGGAGGGTGAGTTATCGCCCTTCCTTCTTTCTACTTCTCACGAATTCAATCTGTATCGAAACAAAGTAATTGTAGATTCGTGGAATAACATAAAAAAATACGCAGAGATTACGGGCGCCTTCTTTATATTTGATGAGCAGCGTGTGGTTGGCTCTGGTACATGGGTGAAGTCGTTTCTGCAAATAGCAAAAAGGAATCAATGGATTCTTCTTTCCGCTACTCCGGGAGATACTTGGCAGGATTATATTCCGGTCTTTATTGCAAATGGGTTTTATCGGAATAGAACCGAGTTTACCAGAGAGCATATTGTTTACAGCCGATTCAGCAAATTTCCGAAAGTGGATAGATATTTGAATACTGGTCGGTTGATACGACGGCGGAATGATATTTTGGTAAACATGGATTTCAAGAGAACAACCGTTTCGCATCATGAAGATGTCTTTGTTAGGTACAACATCGAGAAGTACAAAGATGTGGGAAGAACCAGATGGAATCCTTATAAGGACGAGCCAATTGTCAATGCGGGTGAGCTTTGTTATGTCTGGAGAAAGATTGTAAATACCGACCAATCAAGGCAAGTGGCATTACTGGAAATCATCGAGAAGCATCCCAGAGCTATTATATTCTACAATTTTGACTACGAACTTGATATATTGAAGAATTTGGCTTACGGAAATGATGTTGAAATTGCAGAATGGAATGGGCATTGTCATCAACCGGTTCCGGATAGTAAAAAGTGGGTGTATTTGGTTCAGTATAATGCTGGTGCTGAAGGTTGGAACTGTATCAAGACGGATACCATTATATTTTACTCACAAAACTATTCCTACAAAATCATGAAGCAATCGTCTGGACGAATTGATAGGTTAAATACACCGTTCAAGGATTTATATTATTACCATTTGAAATCTCGTTCGGGGATTGATTTGGCAATTAGTAGGACGTTAAAAGAAAAGAAAGATTTTAATGCAACAGGATATGCGAAGCGGTATACATTTACTCCCGAAGCATTACCTAAAGCCGCATAGAAAGGAGAATTTAATGAAGGGGAAAGCCGATACCATCCTTGTAAGCTTTGACTATACACATGGGGATATTCCGGTACTGATTGTTGGTAGAAAAGATAAAGGCGAGATTGATATTATCAACGCTTTTAAGGGCGATGAAGCAAAGGAGTTATATCAGAAACTTACAATGAAGAAAGGAGAAGTGTGAATGGGACTATCACAGTTATCTGAAAGATGTCGGAAGTGTCCTTTTGTTGATAAATGCGATCATAAACGAATGGAAGCTCTGGCATATTTACCCGAACCGCAAATAGCAATGAATGCTTCTCAATCTGCGGGTATAGATGCAGCACAACCTCTGCTCCGTGAAACCATGACAATTCATATAGCAGGAAAACCGGTGGTGGTCTATAAGGATGAGATAGAAAAGCAACTATACAACCATTTATATTCTCATTTTGGACTACAATATGGAGGATGATTCGATGACTACGGATGAATGGAATGCGTTACTTAATAAGCTCACGGAAGCATAGGAACAATTTGCAGTTACTGTTAGGCAGGCTGCGGACACACTCGCAAAAATATTTGGACAGATTCGTGATGAGGAAGAAAAACGCGCCAAAGAAAAAGCAATGTTTGTGCCTCATTGTAAAAAGAATCAGTATCTAAAAAACTACACGCCGAGATATAAGGTGGAAAGGAGAATTCAAAAGCATCTCCCCTATCAACGGCGTAATTACTAATTGGTTTTCTGAAAGGAGAAAAAGAGATGGAAAACAAAATTATTGCGGTGGATTTTGACGGTACTTTGTGCAAAAACAAGTGGCCGGAAATCGGAGAAGCAAACAAAGAGATGATTACATATCTGAAAGACCGGCAGGCGAATGGATACAAGCTCATCCTCTGGACATGTCGGGTGGACGATATGCTGAAAAATGCAATTAGCTGGTCTGCCGAGCAGGGACTTGTGTTTGATGCTGTCAACGAGAACCTGCCGGAAATTGTGGCATCTTTCGGGACGGATACGAGAAAGATATTTGCCAACGAATATATTGACGACCGGAATGCTTGGCTTCCTTCAAAGGAGGTAGCGGACATTCTTTATCTCTGTGACGGAAAACAGTGTGGTGATTCCTGTCCGTCGGCGGAATGTAAGCACACTTCGGATATATCTCACGCCAAGAATTTTGTAAAGGGAGATTACGATTCTTACTGGGAAAAGAGGAACAGCGATGAACCGAAGTAGATTTATTCAGGGACTGAAAAGCGACATTCAGCTTTCAGAAAAAGAACGCCGGCGAATTATTCGGAACAGCATAAAAAAGTATCCATGGAAACTGAAATGCACTGTCGCTATGGAGGAGTTCGCCGAGTTGCAGCAACAGGTCAGTAAACAGATTCGTGGATATGGTGACAAACTTGGACTCTTGGAAGAGATAGCAGACGCTTATATTTGCTTATCTTTTCTGGAGTCCATTTTTGATGTCAAGCCAGAGGATTTGCAAAAGGCTATTGACGTAAAATTACAGAGAGAAAGAGAGAATTGCCGATGAGTGATGTAAAAAATTGTACCACCTGCACAGAAGCTATATTTTGTTCTTCTTGGGGTAGGTACAGATGCAAAATAAGAAAAATACGAATTCGACCCGATGATAATGAGTGTGCATACTGCGGTTTATATAAGAAAGGAAAGCCGGATAACGATTGCCGCTGCAAAGTGTGTGAGGAAAGGAGCAAAGAAGATGATTAAGATTGAAAAGGTAAGTATTCATGGTCTGGAGGAGACCATCAGAGGGATGCGTAACCCGATGAACAGTTGGGATAAGTCCGACAGCGGGATTTGTAAAGGCGGTGACGATGGTATCGGCTGTGAGAACTGTGCGAAAGAGGTTCCCTGCGAGCATACATACGACCACTCCTTCCAGCTTGGTAAAGCCGATCACGAGCTGATGATGAAACTGGCAGCAGGCGGGCCGGTTCACGCAAAGTACCGCCGGATGATTACGGTGTACCTGGATATTACTGCTCCGCTCTACTGGTGGAAGGAGTTCGATACCTATAAAGTAGGTACCGTAGCCAACTCCTGTTCGACCATGCATAAAATCCATGCTAAGGAGTTTACGTTGGAGGATTTTTCGCATGAACACCTGATCGGGTTCTGGGAGACTCCTCTCCGTGAAACAATCGAAATGCTCAATAAGACGAGAGATTTATATTTGGAGAGCAACAAGAAAGATAAAGAGCTGTGGTATAGAATGATTCAGCTACTCCCCTCTTCCTACAACCAGAAACGGACGGTTATGCTGAACTACGAAGTGCTTGTCGGTATTTATCGCTGGCGTAAAGATCACAAGCTGGATGAATGGCGTGAGTTCTGTCGGTGGATTAAACAACTTCCGTACAGCGAGATTATTACTGGGGATTCGGAAAAAATGTATGCTGACGGGAAAGAGGTGAACTGAAATGACTTTTGATATTCTGCAAAAAATCATCAAAGAAAATAACATTCCATCAAATGTTCATTTAACGAGCGATAGCGGGTGGGAATGCGATGCGACAGAAATGAATGGCGTGTATTACAACGAAGCAAAAAACGAAATTGTTTTTACTCAAGAGGGAAGCGTATACGATTATAGTTATCGTGACTCTTATTCATGGAAAAATATCTACAGTAAGGAGGATTCCAATGAGTGCACAGTATGATTTATATTTGCAGCAGCACCGCAACAACGTCTATAAAGGCTTTCGGTGGATTCAGGAGAACCTTCCCGAACTGTTGGTAGATGGTGTGGCTTGGCAGACAGAGTTTGCACACGATACTTCCAAGAATGAGCCGGATGAGTATGAAGCCTACGACCGGTATTTCTATGGCAACAACAAATCTTATCAGGTTGTTCAGGAGTACAGACGGGCTTGGCTTCTGCATATTCATAGAAATCCTCATCATTGGCAGCACTGGGTTCTCATTAACGATGACCCCAAAGAGGGTGAGATTGCCCTGGATATACCTTACAATTATATTCTCGAAATGATTTGCGATTGGTGGGCGTTCAGTTGGCAGAAGGATAATCTCAATGAGATATTCAACTGGTATGACGAGCATAAGGCTTACATAAAAATGAGTCCGAAAACTCGGAAGTCGGTTGAAGCCATTCTTGAAAAGATGAAAGAGAAGCTTTCCGAATCTAATTCGAAAGGAGAAAATTTATGAATTTTGTACAGTATATGCTTGCTTTTTTGGTCCTCTATCTTTGCGCGTATGCGCTGATTAACAGAGTGTGCCAGTGTATTGAGCACTGTGCGACCGCCAGAGCATATTCCAAATTCAGAGAAAACGGTGTGCTGGTAAAGATGGATGATGTAGAGGCAGGTATCATGAAATCGAAAAAGGAGAAGGACAATGTCAAAGAAACAGTTTCATAAGTTGATTCTTCATTTTGTTCTGACTTTGGCAGCGATTGTGGTCTTATTGATTGCAGTCGCTTTTTTCGTGGCTTGGATTGCCTGGAGATCGGGCGCACCGTTGCCGTCGTAAAGGGAGGATATTATGTGGAGGCGTGAATTGATAAAGAACAAATTATATTCCGCTGCGCTTATCTCTCTGGGAGCCCTTAGCATCCCGATTGAATATGATGCAACGGCTTTTATATTCACCCTGATAATGGGACTACCGCTCTTCTTTGCAAAGGAGAACTGGATTATGTGAGGAGGGCTGTGAGATGCGGATAAAGAAAGCTGCTGGGAAAGTATACGGAGCCGCTATGACTGTTGCCGAGAAAAAAGCTATGAACCTCGAAATTCAGAGGCAACTCGCAGAGTACGATAAAAAACACGCGACAGAAATTGACGCGCTCATTTTATGGGTTCTCCATTCAGAGTTCGGTTTTGGAGAAAAAAGGCTGCGTAGGTTCTATGACCGATTCAACAAAGCCATAGCAGAACTTCTCGAACGATATGTTATGGAGGAGAACGATAAAGTTTGGCTTTGTACATATTTATTGAAGCAATATGGAATCGATCTGGAAAAATGGCGTGAAGAAGGAGGTGAGAAGTCTTTTGACGGATAGAGATTTACGAAAGAATGCAGAGGGTTATTCTGACCCGACTGCTTATGAGGCTATGAAGAATCTGGATAGGGATGACGAGCGGTTTCACAAACTGTTACATACCATCTTTGATATGTGTGAACTGGCCGGCTTCCATCTGGAGGAGCGAATCGTTTTACGGGACGAGCAGACAGGAAAGATTTGGAGGTAGAACTTATGGCAACATGTGAAAAATTGGAGGTGAAGTTTGTGGACGGAGGAGTTAGGGAGACAATGTGTACTCGTTGTACACACAGAAAAGTATGCAAAAACATCGAAACATACATGGAATTTCTCAAGAAATCCGAGAGAGTGTACGAAGAATTTCCGAAAGATGTTGATTTTATAGAGCGGAAAGATCCGGTATGCAGATTCTACGATAAGAAACCCGACGTCAATTTACGGTGAATTTTGTCGTCCGTATCGGTCTTCGGAGCCCGATGAAGGCTAATCTAGGTTAAAAATCTCTGCCCACTTTTGGTTTTTGAAAATGGGCTTTTGGTCAGAAAAAGTGGGTTTGGGGTGAATCTGGGTAGAATTTGGGCAGCCTTTTGAGATTTGTACGGACGATTTTACCCGGGTTTCTGCCCACTTGCCCACTTTCTGCCCACTTTTAAAACATGAATTTGGCCACAAATTTGGAGATTCGACCATCGAAAAACCCAGTATTTATGCGGGTTTGCGGGTTTTGAAAAATTAAAAAGCCCACTTGCCCACTTTTTTTCTTAAACTATTATGATAGAAAGTTTAATAGTATATATAAATAGGGACGGAAAAAGTGGGTTTTTGGCCACAAGCAAGAAAAGAGGTGTTATATGAGTAAAAAAGTTACATGGCTTGAAATCTACAAGGACTTTCAGAGGAGGTTTCCGAGGCTGTCAAAAAACGCTGCCCGCTACCAGCCGAATGGGTATCTGTCCATACTGGTATATTTTATGGATGGTACGAAGATGGTCTATGACTATATGGAGCAGCGGGGACAATTGATTACGGCATAAAGCCTATAGCACAAATTTCCGAAAATGTCAAGCGATTGGCGGAAAATTTCTTGGAAAGTGTTTCTTTTTTCGGCTGGTTGTGCTATACTTATTCTGCGACACAATTTCATATATCTCGTTTAAGGGAAATCACTTTGGCAAAGGGTGTTTTTTCTCTTTACTTATGCCTTAAACGGGATGAGATTGTGTCGCAACAATGAGGGATTCACTTTTGCGGGTGCGTCTCATCATTGGGGCGCACTTTTTTATTGCGCTAAAATATTGAATAATTGGAGGAGACGAGATGAAAAGAGCAATAACAATTTTTTTAATCGGCATTATGATGCTGGTTATGTCGGCATGTGGCTGGAAGCCTGCGTCGGATGAGATTGAAATGGAGTCTGAATCTGTTGGAACAACTGAGGAACAGGATTCTTCGACATCCGATACAAAAACAGAAAGTAGCGAAGACGAGATTCATTATGCGGATTTGCTCCCGGTTACTACTGATTATTTTAAGAACGGAGAGATTTCAATCATCGACCCAGATGGTGGAACAGCCTATTCTTTTCGTGTTGCAAACTATCAGGATGGAGAATACGAAGAATATATTGAGGCGTGTAAATCAAATGGGTTTGACGATGTTACATATGAGGGCGAGAACGACGGTGGAAAAATGTTTTATGCCTATAGCGGTGACGGAAAATATTATCTACAAGTAATGTTGGGATATCAAATTGAAGCTGTCGATATTATTTGCAAAGAGAGTACAAAAGACCGAGGCGATTCTAGTACAGCATCAGAGGAAAGCGAAACTCCAAAAGAACCCGCGACATCGGAAGAAACTTCTAACAATAGTAATATCAGTCCAGAATTTAAAGAGGCAATGGACAGTTACGAAGAATTCTTTAATGAGTATTGTGAGTTTATGAAGAAGTATACAAATTCTGATGACGCCGCATCGATGCTTGCCGATTATACGGATTATATGACTAAGTATACCGAAACAATGGAAAAGATGGACACAATAAATCAGGATGAGTTATCAACGGCCGAAGTAGCTTATTATACTGAGGTGTCGGCGCGGATTTCTCAGAAATTATTGGAAGTTGCTCAATAACAGAAAAAGAACACAACTAAATAGAGCTTCATTATACAGAGATGCTTTTGAGTGTCTCTGTTTTTTTTACGCTTAAATTACAAGCTCTATTATGGAAAAATTCATTTTCTGAAAGGAGAAAACTATCATGAAAAAAATTATTAAAGGTTTGAAGGTGTTTGGAGGACTTTATGTATTTGTTACGGTGGCACTGTGGTTCTTTATTGGAATCAGTTTGCTTCCCGATAAATGTCGTAAGGGATATAGCTGTATTCAGGCTGATGTTGAATTGTTTGAGGAAGCTGTTGAACGTTTTAAAAAATGGATTTAAAGAGACGGAGCCGCCAACAACGGCTCTTTCTTTTGCTCTTTTTTGCCTCGCGAAAAAAACATTCCCTTTTATGAAGAGAGAGGATAAAATAGCCATTTTTAAAGACTACATTCTCTTTTTCGTTTTCTGAAAAACAAAGAAAGGAGGCTCGCTGAAATGTTGGAGAGCAATTTTCAGGCGCAGTTGATAAAAGAACTGAAAAAAATGTTTCCCGGTTGCATCGTTACAAAGAACGATTCCAGTTATATTCAGGGCATTCCGGATTTGACCATCCTCTACAAGAACAAGTGGGCTTCCTTGGAATGTAAGAAAAGCGCTGGAGCAAAAAAGCAGCCAAATCAAGAATACTATGTCGGATTGATGAACGAGATGTCGTTTTCAAGATTCATCTGTCCGGAGAACAAGGAGGAAGTGTTATATGAACTTCAACAATCATTTGAATCTTGAAGGGCAACACGCTTTTCTCGGCGCAAGTAAATATCATTGGATTAACTATGATGAGTCCAAGGTCGCCGAATCCTATTCAAAGTTTTTGGCAACACAAAAAGGAACTGTTCTTCATGAGTTCGCAGCACAGTGTATTCGGTTAGGGCAAAAGCTGCCGAAGTCGCAGAAAACATTGAATATGTATGTGAACGATGCCATCGGATTCAAAATGGTTCCTGAACAGGTTCTCTTTTATTCGGAGAATTGCTTTGGAACAGCGGACAGCATTGCGTTTAGAAACGGTTTGCTTAGAATTCACGATTTGAAGACCGGTGTGATTCCGGCACACATGGAGCAGCTTATGATTTACGCTGCTCTTTTTTGTTTGGAATATAAAGTGAAGCCTGGCGAAATTGAAATCGAATTGCGTCTGTATCAGAACAATGAAATTTTGTATCACGCTCCAACGGCTGAAGAAATTGTTCCAATCATCGATAAGATTATCACCTTTGATAAGATTATCAATAAAATCAAAGAACAGGAGGGCTAAGCCATGAATCCCATTGCGGAAGAAATGTTAATGCATTACGGGATGCCGAGACGTTCCGGCAGATATCCTTGGGGTTCTGGAGATAACCCTTATCAGCGCAGCGGAGATTTTTTGAGCCGTGTTGAGGAATTAAAAAAGAAGGGATTAAGCGAAACTGAGATTGCAAAATCAATGGGTCTCACCACAACACAGTATCGTGTTCAGAAATCGTTAGCCAAAGATGAAAGGCGCGCGTTGGATGTGGCAAGAGCCAGGTCTCTCCGCGAGGATGGAAAAAGCCTGAATGAAATTGCAGAGATTATGGGGTTCTCTAATGATTCTTCTGTCCGCTCTCTTTTGAATGAAGGGTCTGAGGCCCGAATGAATCAGGCAAAAAAGACCGCCGAATTCCTTAAGAAACAAATCGAAGAAAAAGGAATGATTGACGTTGGAACCGGCGTTGAGCGAGAACTCGGAATTTCAAAAGAGAAACTGAATCAGGCACTTTACATATTGGAACAGGAAGGTTATCCGGTTTACGGCGGAGGTGTTCCACAGGTTACAAATCCTGGTAAACAGACAAACATCAAAGTTATCTGTCCTCCTGGAACGGAACATAGGGAGATCTACAATTTTGAGAATGTCCATTCTTTGAGCGATTACATTTCCCAAGACGGTGGCGAGACATTTAGAAAAGCTTTTGAGTATCCGGCCAGTATGGATTCTGCCAGATTAAAGATTCGTTATGGTGATGATGGAGGTTCCGACAAAGATGGCGTTATTGAACTTCGGCGAGGAGTAAAGGACTTGTCATTGGGTGATGCTCATTATGCCCAGGTTCGTATCATGGTAGACGGAACCCATTACTTAAAAGGAATGGCTATTTATTCCGATGATCTGCCAGACGGAGTCGATGTCCTGTTCAACACCAACAAAAAAACCGGAACTCCAGTTATGGATG
This sequence comes from Anaerotruncus sp. 1XD42-93, assembly GCF_009917605.1. NCBI lineage: Bacteria > Bacillati > Bacillota > Clostridia > Eubacteriales > Oscillospiraceae > Anaerotruncus > Anaerotruncus sp. 1XD42-93. The sequence continues at coordinate 30,643 of NZ_QZEG01000012.1, forward strand.
TTTTAAAAAAGATAAAGGACGATCCGGATAATCCGTTTGGTTCGCTGATTAAGGAACATGGCGGACAAAGTTATTATGACGATCCAAAAGGAAAATATACCGATCCGATGACAGGAAGGAAACAATCCTTGTCTCTCATTAACAAACGTGCCGAGGAAGGGGACTGGGGGGAATGGAGCGATCATTTACCTTCTCAGTTTCTGTCCAAGCAGAGCCTGTCTCTTATCAAAAAACAGCTTGGATTGGCGTCTGCCGATAAGCAGGCAGAGTTTGATGAAATTTGTTCCCTTACAAACCCGACAGTAAAGAAAGCTCTGCTGAAATCCTTTGCTGATGACTGTGATTCTGCGGCGGTTCATCTACAGGCTGCGGCTTTGCCCAGACAAAAGTATCAGGTTATCTTACCTATCACCTCTATGAAGGACAATGAAGTATACGCCCCTAACTATAAGAATGGTGAGCAGGTTGCCCTTATCCGTTTTCCACATGGCGGCACCTTTGAAATTCCGGTTCTTGTGGTAAACAATAAACAGGCAGATGCAAAGCGGATTCTCGGCAATGCCAAAGATGCTGTGGGGATTAACAGTAAGGTTGCAGAGCGTTTATCGGGAGCAGACTTCGATGGCGATACCGTTATGGTAATCCCGACTGGCGGAAAGGTTAAGATCACATCGACTCATGCGTTGAAAGGTTTGGAAGGATTCGACCCTAAGCTTGAATACGGCGGAAAACCGGAAGGAAGTTTTAAGGCTATGAAGAATACCCAGACTGAAATGGGTAAGATTTCAAACCTCATTACAGACATGACTCTTCGCGGTGCTACTCCGGAAGAACTTGCCCGTGCGGTACGGCACAGCATGGTTGTAATCGATGCTGAAAAACACAAACTCGATTACAAGCAGAGTGAGGTGGATAACGGGATTGCGTCTCTGAAAAAGAAATATCAGGGAAGCTATGATGAGGATGGTCGGTATCATGAAGGGGCTGCAACTTTGATTTCCAGAGCTAAGTCTGAAACCTCCGTTCTTAAAAGAAAAGGAAGTCCGATTATAGACCCGGAAACCGGAGAACAAAGCTACAAGGAAGTTTATGAAGAATATACCGACCGGAATGGACATACCAGAGTAAGGACCCAGGCAAGCACAAAAATGGCGGAGACCAGGGATGCATTCAGTCTGGTATCAGATGCCGACACCCCGCAGGAGAGAGCCTACGCTACCTATGCCAATGAGATGAAGACCCTTGCTAACCGGGCTCGTAAGGAAATGGTAAGCACCGGTAAGATCGCCTACTCTGCCTCCGCCAAAGAGACCTACCAGGAGGAAGTAGATCACCTGATGGCCCAGTTAAATGTAGCCCTCATGAACGCCCCCCGTGAAAGGCAGGCCCAGGTTATTGCAAATGCTACCGTGGCTGCCAAGAAACAGGAAAACCCGGATATGACGAGAAGCGAAATAAAGAAAGCCTCCCAGCAGGCGTTGACTGCGGCCCGTAGTTCTGTAGGAGCCTCCCGGGAAACCATTTCAATAAGTGACCGTGAATGGGAAGCAATTCAGGCTGGCGCTATTAGCGAGAACAGACTCACCCAAATCATTAACAACATTGATATCGATACCCTCAGGCAACGTGCAACACCGAGAATAACTACAACTCTTAGCACAGCCAAGGTAAACAAGATTGCGTCTATGAGTGCTTCTGGGTATAGTACAGCCGAGATAGCTGAAGCGCTCGGTGTATCACCTTCGACCGTGAACAAATACCTCTAATGAAAGGAGTGAGCTAAGTATCATGGCTAGAAAATGTGCTTTAACAACGGTTGATAATCCTTACAATCCATTTGAACAGTTCACTTCATGGTTCCTGTTCGATGAGGAAAAAGGTTATCATTCGAGTTCATACTTGGGTCGAATTGCTCGGACTTCCGATCAGCTTTCGGATGAAGAAAACAATCAGGAAATTGAAAGAGCAATTGATGAGATTATCAAGTACGACTTCACCAACATCTATCGAAAAGTAATACAACAAGTTGCAACTGCATAAAAAAGAGAATTTGAAAAAATTAAGTTTTTATATGCGTTGTCGCTTTTCGACTTAAACAAGGCTTAAACGGCCCATGAGACTGACAGATGAAAGACATAGGGGAGGGTCGCTGAAAATGCACCCCCTCCCACATCGCGGCGGTCTTTAAAAATTCTCCGGGGGTATATTTTGGATTTACCCTTGTCGTTCTTCTACGGTGTTTAAACGAACTCGCGGGGTTGGCGTGGCATTGGCTGTGGTTCTTTTGCTCTTTTTCTCCTTTCAGCGAAAAAGTATATTTGCCGGCTTCGTGAGTTCTTTTAAACACCGTAGGAGAACTATTCTAAAAGGTATGAAAAACGAGTAACAAACTAATCGAGAGGAGGCGGCAAGTATGGGAAAAGCCAAGGCTGCAAGCTCTTCTAATTCTTCAAGAAAGATGCGACCGGCGTTGACACCCGAAGCGAGGGAAAATCAAATGATTTCTCTTGCGGTAGATCTTGCTGAGAAACAATTGATGGAGGGAACAGCCTCCTCTCAGGTCATAACACATTATTTAAAACTGGGATCTACGAGGGAGCGTCTGGAGAGGGAGAAGATAGAACGTGAAAACGAGTTATTAAGGGCAAAAGTGGAATCGCTGCAATCTGCACATCGGTCAGAGGAATTGTACGAAAATGCACTGAAAGCGTTTCGACGGTATAGCGGAGAGGAGGATTCGGATGAAGAAGACTTATAGTGAGTTAATCCGAATTCCAACTTTTGAGGAACGGTATCAGTATCTCAGACTTTGTGGAAAAGTTGCAGAAGAAACTTTTGGTTTTAAACGTTGGCTTAATCAGGAATTCTATCATTCCGACGAATGGATAAGATTCAGAAACAAAATCATCATTCGAGATAATGGGTGTGATTTGGCTTTAGAGGGATTTGAGATTTTTGGGTCGATTATTATTCACCACATCAATCCTATAACCTATGAAGATATTCTGAATCGGAATCCATGCGTGTTTGACCCAGACAACGTTGTGTCTACAAAACTTTCAACCCACAACGCAATTCACTATGGAGACGAAACTCCAATCCCCCATATTCCAGTTGAACGAACAAAAAACGATACCTGTCCATGGAGACATTAAGGAGGAAACAAATTATGGAATCTAAAGAAATGACTGCAATACAGAAAGAGCCTGTAATCGGTCTGGTGAGCAATTGTGCGAATCTCAGAATCCGTAAAGAACCGGATGACAAGGCTGAGGTTCTTGGCACGATTCCGGTCAATACGGAAGTTATAGTTGACAAGGATAAATCTATCGGCGAGTTCTACAAGGTTTATACCGATTCCGGTTTGGAAGGCTTTTGTATGAAACAGTTCATCACAGTTTAAGTAAAAAGGAGGACCGCGATGGAAAAGAACATACCAAGCATACTGACATCAATAAAAAAGTTGCTCGGAATCGCAGAAGAATACCAGGTATACGATGCTGATCTCATCATGCATATTAACTCTGCGTTTTCAATTTTGACACAGCTTGGCGTCGGTCCTGCTGATGGATTTTCCATTGAAGATGAAGACGCTTTATGGACCGATTTCATTCCTGAAAAATCTAAGATTGAATTCGTAAAGTCCTATATGCATCTGAAGGTTAAACTACTCTTTGATCCACCGCTTGCTTCTGCGGTTATCGAATGTATGAACCAACAGATAAAAGAGCTTGAGTGGCGTATCCAGGTTGCATCTGATTCGAGTGGAGAGGAGGAAAATCAAAATGGATGATAACATTTTAACCCATTACGGTGTGCTTGGAATGAAATGGGGAGTTCGGCGTACTCCTGCACAGTTGGGCAGAAAGAAATCTTCAGGAGGCGACAAAGAAGAAATTAAAAAAGCCGGAGGGAAAGGAAAAGTATCTTCTGGAAATTCCGGCCGTAAAGCTGTCAAAGACATGACAGATGCCGAGCTGAAAGAACTGATAAGCCGTCTGGAACTGGAAAAGCGTTACCGTGATTTATCCAAAAGCGAGGAACAGGTGCGCAGTGCAAAGGGGCGGGACTTTGTTGCTGACGTCCTTGAAAAATCCGGGAAAAACATCGCAACACAGTTTACAACTTACATGATGGGAACAGCGGTGAATAAGCTGGCCGGTTCCGAGATTGTTAATCCTAAAAAGGGACAGAAAGATAAGTAGGTGATTCATTATGGCATTGTCGAACACTGCCGTTCCAAAGTATTACGGCGCGTTCAGAGATGCCGTAATTCGGGGAGAAATACCTGTCTGCCGTGAAATCGAGATGGAAATGAACCGGATCGACGAACTTATCGCAGACCGTGGGATTTATTATGACGACCGTCCGGTTGAGGGGTGGATTGCATATTGTGAGGAGGAACTCACTTTAACCGATGGTGCCAATCTTGTTATGCTTGACACTTTTAAACTTTGGGGTGAGCAGATATTTGGTTGGTACTACTTCGAGGAGAGGGAAGTATGGGAGCCAAACCCGAATGGTCCCGGCGGGCATTTTGTAGTAAAAACCATCAAGAAGCGGCTTATCAATAAGCAGTATTTGATTGTTGGGCGAGGGGCCGCCAAGTCTTTGTACGATTCCTGCATCCAATCCTATTTCGAAAACATTGATACTTCTACGACTCACCAGATAACAACCGCTCCGACTATGAAACAGGCAGAGGAAGTAATACAGCCGATAAAGACAGCCATCACAAGAGCCAAAGGTCCGTTGTTCCGGTTTCTTACGGAAGGGTCGTTACAAAATACCACGGGTGCCAAAGCAAACCGTGTAAAGCTTGCCTCAACCAAAAAGGGAATCGAAAATTTTTTCACGGGTTCTCTGATAGAGGTTCGTCCGATGTCTATCGATAAACTTCAAGGCTTGAGGACTAAAGTATCAACAATCGATGAGTGGCTGTCCGGTGATGTAAGGGAAGACGTGGTTGGAGCCATTGAGCAAGGCGCTTCAAAACTTGACGATTACCTTATCATTGCGACCAGCTCTGAAGGAACCGTTCGGAACGGAAGCGGCGATACAATCAAAATGGAATTGATGAAAATCCTAAAGGGCGAATACCCGGCAATCAATACTTCCATCTGGTGGTATAAGCTCGATTCCATTGATGAGATTTCTGAGCCTAACAAGTGGCTGAAAGCCAACCCAAACCTTGGAAAAACCGTTACTTTTGAAGTATACCAGCGTGATGTAGAAAGAGCCGAAAATGCTCCGGCAGCCAGAAATGATATTTTGGCGAAGCGGTTTGGTCTACCAATGGAGGGTTATACCTATTACTTTACTTATGAAGAAACTTTGAAATATCGTAAGCGTGATTTTTCTGGTATGCCTTGTTCTATGGGCGGCGATTTATCGAGAGGGGATGACTTCTGTGATTTCACTTTTATGTTCCCTTTATCAAACGGAACATTCGGAATCAAAACCAGGGCGTATATTTCAGACCTGACGTTTCGGAAACTTCCGTCGGCAATGCGAAGTAAATATGAGCAGTTCATACTGGAAGGCAGTTTGATTGTCATGGAAGGCACTGTTTTGGATATGATGCAGGTGTATGAAGATCTGGATAACCATATCGTAGAACGTGGATACGACGTTCGTTGTTTCGGGTATGACCCTTACAATGCCAAAGAGTTTGTTGAGAGATGGGCATCTGAAAATGGACCGTTTGGTATCGAAAAAGTAATACAGGGGGCAAAAACAGAATCCGTTCCTTTAGGAGAGTTAAAGAAACTTTCCGAGGAGCGGATGCTTTTATTTGATGAAGAATTGATGTCTTTCTGTATGGGCAATTGCATTACCATCACAGACACTAACGGGAACCGAAAGCTTTACAAAAAGCGGGGCGACCAAAAGATTGATGCTGTGGCGGCTATGATGGATGCTTACATCGCCTATAAGCTGAACAGAGATGCGTTTGAGTAAAGGAGGTGAGCGCGTTTGTCAGAGATGATAGAACATCATGGGATTTTGGGACAGAAATGGGGCATCCGCCGTACCCCGGCTCAACTCGGAAATCTCAGTAAAAAAGATGCAAATTGGGTCAAGAAGAAAAGCGAGAAGATTACGGAACAGGCTCGCAGAAAATCTTCAAAAGAAATGAGCCGATATGCAAATGAAATACTTCGGTCTCCCGGCGCTGTAAATAAATCGGGAAAATTGAGTTCCTCGGCGATCAACGCCTACAACAAGAAAATGGCTGAACTTATGAGTCAGTCAGCTTCAAAGATTCGGTCTCCGTCTGGAAAGGTTGTTCAATTCGTAGCAAAACGAGGGGAAATTGGCGTTATGATGGCGCTCGCTGATGAAGGTTACAACATGGCGCAGCTCCGAAATGGTGTATGGGCTTCCGGTCGGGTTGCTTACAAAAAGACAGTGCTGGATAAGGCGTAGGGAGGTGATGAAAAAATGGATATAGCGATTGGCTCCAGGTTTAAACATGCCTGGAATGCTTTCCGAAATAACGGTCAGCAAAACTATTACCGTGATATCGGAACGGGATATTCTTACAGACCGGACCGTCCTCGGCTTACCAGAGGAAATGAAAGGTCTATTGTCACTTCCGTATACAACCGTATTGCATTGGATGCGGCTGCCATCAACATTCAGCACGTCCGTTTGGATGATAATGAACGATTTCTTGAAGTTATAAAGTCCGGTTTGAACAATTGTCTTTCTTTGGAAGCCAATATAGATCAAACTGGGCGTTCTTTTATTCAGGATATTGTCATGTCGATGTTGGACGAAGGATGCGTAGCCATTGTACCTACCGACACCGATGATGATCCGGAAGACGGAGTAGCAGGTTCATTCGATATTGACAAGATGCGAACTGGAAAAATTCTCGAATGGTATCCGAAGCATGTTCGTGTTCAGGTTTACAACGAGAACACCGGTTTGAAAGAAGATATTCTTATGCCAAAGGAAGCGGTTGCGATTATTGAAAATCCGCTTTATGCGGTTATCAACGAACCGAATTCCACAATGCAACGGTTAATTCGAAAATTGAATCTCTTGGACGTTGTCGATGAGCAAAGCAGTTCCGGAAAGTTGGATTTAATCATTCAGCTTCCGTATGTTATCAAGACAGATGCAAGACGTCAGCAGGCCGAAAAACGGCGTAAAGATATTGAGCAGCAGTTGTCCGGTTCTAAGTATGGTATCGCTTATACCGATGGTACGGAGCATATAACGCAGCTAAATCGTTCCGTTGGAAACAATCTAATGTCTCAGATTGAATACTTAACGAGTATGCTATACAGCCAGTTGGGAATCACTCAGAGTATTTTAGATGGTACAGCCGACGAAACGACAATGCTCAACTACTACAACCGAACGATTGAGCCGATTGTTTCTGCTATTGTTGACGAGATGAAACGGAAGTTTCTGACCAAAACTGCTCGGTCTCAGAAGCAGTCAATTATGTTCTTCAGAGACCCGTTCAAGCTGGTGCCTGTTACGGAATTGGCTGAAATCTCTGATAAGCTGACTCGTAATGAGATTGCGACTTCGAATGAGATGCGGCAGACGATCGGATGGAAACCGTCAAAAGACCCGAAAGCGGATGAACTTCGGAATAAAAATCTCAATCAGACAGAAGGCGAGGTTAATTCCGGAAATCCGACGATGGCTGACGAAGGAACTTCAACTGGTGAGAGCGAACAGGACCGCATCGTAAATGAATTGCTGGATAGTCTTGAATCTGAAATAGAAAAGATAATCGGCGATTATATTTCCGATGATGAGGAAGAGGAGGAGGATTCGTAGATGGACAATAATCTTCAGCATTATGCCTCTCCCTATTACGACCCCCAAAAAGCTCATGAATATTACATGCGAACCAGGGAATTGAAAGGACGCCGCTCAGCTACCAAGCTTTCGGATGAAGGAAAGAAAGTCTGGTCCTATACCAAAAACGAAATCAAAGCCGAGAAAAAGGCCAAGGTTGAGGGGGAACAGGAAAAGCGAAAACAGACTATAACAGCGCTAAGAGAAAGAGCATCGGCCACAAGGGAACAAATCTCTGCACGTCTGAAGGAGTTGAATGATGCTCTAACCAAAAGGGCATCTCGTAAAAAAGAGGCAATCGATTCGGATAAAAAATCCGATTTGGAAGATATCGAAAAAACCTCGACGGCAGAGAAGGAAAGGATAACATCCAAGACTAATTCTGCGATAGAACGTCTTATGGCTGAAAAGATTCCGGACAGTTTGCCAAAAGCTGAACGAGCAAAACGGATAGCCGAGCGTAACGAGAAAATTGCCAAGTTGCGTTCGGATTCGAAAGCGGCAAAATCGAAAGTAAGCGAAGAATCCCAGTCCAGTAAAGAAGGTGTCCGTTCCGATGCCACTGCGAGAAAGCAACAGGTGTCAGAAGAAACAAAAGAAGACCGCGCGGCTAATTCTGCCAATGCTTCGGCTGAACGAAAACAGGTTGCCAGCAGGTTAAAATCGGCAATCTCCGCAGCGAGGGAAGCCTATAAAGCCGCAAAGGAGTCTTTGGACTCTTCTTATGAGGAAATTTATCAAAGGGAGTTTGACAAGATTGCCGCCGAGATGCCGAAGGTGTCCAAGCGCAAGCGTAAATCATCACAGAAAAAGAAGTAAGGAGGAAAATTCAAAATGGCAAAATTTGATTTCAGTGGCTGGGCCACAAGAAATGATTTGCAGTGCGCCGACGGAAGAATTATCCGTAAGAATGCTTTTAAACAGCAGGACGGCGAGACTGTAAGCCTTGTTTGGAACCATCAGCATGATTCCCAGGATAATGTTTTGGGACACGCATTGCTGGAAAACAGAGACGACGGGGTTTATGCCTATTGTACATTCAATGATACGGAATCCGGCCAGACAGCTAAAAAGTTGGTTCGGCACGGGGACGTTGTTTCTCTGTCCATTGCAGCGAATCAGTTGAAGCAGATGGGGAAAGATGTGGTTCATGGTATTATCCGTGAGGTGAGTCTCGTTTTGGCCGGGGCAAATCCCGGAGCCTATATTGATACGGTTATGAATCACGGCGTTGCCGTCGAGGATGAGCTGATTATCAATTACAATGAGAACATCATGCTCTATCATTCTGACGATGGGGCTGAAAACAAAGACAAGAAGCCGGATGATGGCGGTTCTAAAGAGGAAAATCCGGAAAACGATGATGAAACGGTCGACGAGGTCATGGAAAGAATCCGGCATAAGCTTTCCGATAAGGAACAGGATGTAGTGTTTACAATGATCGGTATGGCAGCTCTTGATAAAAAGGGAGGGTCAGAGGATAATAACGATTCTAAAGGAGGAAACGAAGATATGAAACATAATGTATTTGACAAAAAGGGCAAGTCTCAGGATAATGTTCTGTCCCATGCGGCTCAGAGTGAAATTCTGAAACTTGCCAAGTCCAGCAGCGTTGGTTCTCTTCAGGCTGCGATTAAAATCTACAGCGAGGAGCATGAACTTCAGCACGCCGACATCAGCGGCTTTCTTCAGACCGGCAACGGAAACATTACTACCATGTTCCCGGAATATGTTGAGGCGCATCCCAGCCGCACTCCCGAACTTATCACCAATGATATGGGATGGGTTGACGCTATCATGGCCAAGACTCAGAAAATCCCTCACGGTCGGGTTCGTACTTCTCATGTAGATATTCGGAACATCGATGCACTGTCCGCCAAGGGTTATCAGAAAGGAAACGAGAAGAAAATCACCGGCAACTACGAGCTGGTAAGGCGTACCACTGACCCCCAGACGGTATACGTCACTTCCGAACTGCATCGTGACGATGTGGTGGACATCGAAGATTTCGACTATGTTCAGTTCCAGTACAGCATCGACCAGATTTCTTTGAAGGAAACTTTGGCTGTTGCTACCATGCTGGGTGATGAGCGTCCTAACAGTGACCCTGAGAAAATCTTCCCGGACAAGATTCGTCCCATCTGGACTGACGATGAGCTGTACACCATCCACAAGGATGTGGACTTTGCAGCCATGGCAAAAGAGCTTCAGGGTGCCAACACCGAGCAGTATTTCGGCGAAAGCTTCATTTATGCAGAGGCTATGGTTACGGCTCTGCGTAAAGCTCGCAAGGACTTCCGTGGTACCGGTAAGCCGGATCTGTTCATTACCACTGATATGCACAACACCATGATTCTCGCTCGTGACCGCAATGGCCGCCGTATTTACGAGACGGATACCGAGCTTGCTGCGGCTTTGGGCGTTGCCAATATCTATGAGGTTACGCAGTTCGAGGGGAAGGTTCGTACCGATTCCGACGGCGTCAAGCACAAGCTGCACGCGATTTGCGTGAATATGGCTGACTACGGATACGGCGCTTCCAAGGGCGGCGATGTGACTCACTTCACCGACTTCGACATCAAGTTCAATCAGCTTCAGTCGCTGCTGGAGACGCGCAAGTCCGGTCAGCTTACCAGAATCAAGTCTGCTATCGTCATCGAGGAGAAAGCTGAGTCTGTCAGCGGCTAATGTCCAGGAGGTGGAAATTCAAAATGGCGAAATTTTACGGACCAATCGGCTATGCTGAGACAGTGGAAACGAGACCTGGCGTATGGGAGGAGCAGATTACCGAGCGTATGTACTTTGGTGATTTGACTCGTAATATGCGCAGGCTCCAAAGCGCTGAAACGCTCAACGACGACATCAATGTCGCAAATGAGATCAGCATTGTTGCCGATCCGTTTGCCAATGAGAATTTTCATTCGATGCGGTACGTTGGGTTTATGGGTGCTAAATGGAAGATTTCAAATGTAGAAGTTCAGTACCCAAGGCTGATTCTGACAATAGGGGGTGTATATCATGGCGACGAACAGACGTCTTCTGCTACATGAGATATTCTGTGAAATCCTTGGAACGAGGAACGCTTATTTTCAACCCCCGGAATCGGTTAAGATGAATTACCCCGCCATCGTATACGGTCTTGACGGTATCGAGAACACGTATGCGAATGACGGGGTTTATTTGTCTTATCGAAAATATTCAGTAACAGTCATCGATAAAGATCCGGATAGTCCGCTCGTAGGTAAAGTAGCCACTTTGCCCACTTGTCGGTTTATCCGGCACTACGAAAAAGACAACCTGAATCATGATGTCTTTACCATATTCTTTTAAGGAGGAACAAAAATGAAGAAAGCCATGTTGTCTCAGCCTATGGCTGGTAAGACAGAGGAGGAGATCATCGCTACAAGAGAAAAGGCGATTAAGACATTAGAAGAACGAGGTTATACGATCATCAACACTCTTTTTACAGATGAGTGGTATAGCAACGAAAAAATGGTCGAACGGGGTGTAGAACAAATTCCGCTTTGCTTTCTCGCCAAAAGTCTTGAAAATATGTCGCTTTGTCACGCAGCGTATTTTTGTAAGGGTTGGGAAAACGCGAGAGGATGTAAGCTGGAACACGAAGCTGCTAAAGCTTACGGACTTGAAATTATTTATGAATAAGGAGGAACAAATCTATGAAACTTGTTTGGGATAAAACTGGCGAGCGTCTGTATGAGACCGGTGTGGATCATGGCGTTCTTTACCCTATTCAGGCTGGCGGCGTTTACAGTAAAGGCGTTGCGTGGAATGGTCTGAGTGCTGTATCGGAAAGCCCTTCCGGAGCGGAGGCTTCTCCGATTTATGCGGATAACATCAAGTATCTGAATCTGATGTCCGCGGAGGAATTCGGGGCTACCATCGAGGCATATATGTACCCTGATGAATTCGCAGAGTGCGATGGGTCGGTTGAGGTTGTGCCCGGTATGTTTGCAGGGCAGCAGTCCAGAAAAACGTTTGGTCTCTCTTACCGGACGATTCTGGGCAACGATGTTGATAACAATGATTACGGCTATAAGCTGCATCTGATTTACGGTGCTTTGGCGGCTCCTTCGGAGAAAGGCTACTCGACTATCAATGATAGTCCGGAACCCATCACCCTTTCCTGGGAGATCAGCACGACTCCGGTGGCTATCAACACGGTTATCGATGGTAAGAAGCTCAAGCCGACGGCGTGCCTTACTTTCGATTCCACCAAGTTTGATGCCAAGTTCATGGCTAAGCTTGAGGAGATTCTGTACGGTACAGAGCCTACCACCGAGGACGGCGATGACGGAACTACTGCAAGGCTGCCGCTGCCGGATGAGATTCTGAAGCTTTATCAGGAGTCTCAGACAGCGGGCTAATTCACATTTTCATATTTAAGCAGATTGGGAGCCGTTTCAGGGTAAAAGCTGGCGGCTCCTTTTTTTTTATTGTTGAAAGGAGAAAAACATTATGTTAAAGAAAACGATTACCTACAAGGATTACAACGGAACTGAGCGCACCGAGGACCATTACTTCAATCTTTCTGAGGCTGAAGTTATGGAAATGGAGATGAGTACGGCCGGCGGGCTGGCTGAAATGATTCGTGGAATCGTGGCGGCTCAGGATGCGCCCGCGATCATTAAGATTTTCAAGGATCTGATTCTGAAAGCTTACGGTGAGAAAAGCCCGGATGGAAGACGGTTTGTCAAGTCTGATGAACTGTCCAAGGCTTTTTCTGAAACGGAGGCTTATTCTGTGCTGTTTATGGAGCTTGCGACGGATGCCGATGCAGCGGCAAAGTTTGTAAACGGTATCGTCCCGAATTCCAGGCAGGGAGTTCCTGCACCGGCGTTGGCTCCGGTAGCAAATTAAATCTGAAAACAGGAGGAGGCGAAAGGGATGCTGCGAATTACAATACCTGCTGGCGAGGAACAATGGGATGAAATAAACCAGATGTTTATCTACCCCAAAGAGCAAACATTGCAGTTGGAGCATTCCCTTGTCTCCCTTTCAAAATGGGAATCCAAATGGTGCAAGCCCTTCCTTACCAAACAGGAAAAGACGCTTGAGGAAATGTTGGATTACGTGCAATGTATGACGCTTACGCAGAATGTGAATCCGGAAGTGTATAACTATCTGACGACATCCTGTATCGACCAAATTAACCAATACATCGATGCTCCGATGACCGCCACTCATTTTACAGAGGAAAAGGCAGTAAAAGCCAGCAGGGAACAGGTTACAGCAGAGATTATTTACTACTGGATGATTGCCCTGAATATTCCGTTTGAGTGTCAGAAGTGGCATCTCAATCGTCTTCTTACTCTTATTAAGGTATGTAACATCAAAAATTCGCCGCCTAAAAAGAGAAGCAGAAGGGAAATCATGAAACGCAATGCCGCTTTAAATGCGGCACGAAGAAAACAGTTAAATTCGAAGGGGTGATGATTATATGTCTAAAGAGCGTGGAGCAGATATTTCGACCTGGCAGGGGGATGTGGATTTCAACAAAGTTAAAGCTTCCGGAATCCAGTTCCTGATTCTCCGGTCAAGCTATCGCCAGACAGTTGACGGAAGATTTCACGGGTATGTAAAGGCAGCTAAAGCGGCAGGAATCTCGGTTCTTGGCGTTTACCATTTCAGCTATGCGATGAACGTTGAGCAGGCCAGGCAGGAAGCCGTTTTCTGTATTTCACAGTTGGAAGCAGCCGGTCTTGGAAAAGACGTTATCGTGTTTTTCGATTTCGAGTACGACACGATCACGAAAGCAAAGGTTGCCGGGGTTAGTTTAGGACGGGCTGAATGCAACGCCCATACCAAGGCGTTTTGTGAATATGTCACGGAGAAAGGATACAGAGCTGGCATCTATTCCAATATCGATTATTACAGGAATATGTTCGACCACGACCTGCTGGACAAGTATGTATTCTGGCTGGCGGATTGGAGCGGGGAAGCTGATTATCCCTGTGATTTCCACCAGTATACAAGCAAAGGCGTCGTGGACGGAATCAAAGGGAATGTGGACATGGATTACCGCTTCGTCAATTCTGATGAAAAGAAGGAGGAAGCGTCCATGAGCTACTCAAGACAGGCTGTAGTCGATTTGGCAAGGTCCTGGATCGGAAAGAACGAGTCCGATGGTTCGTATAAAGAAATCATCGATATTTACAATTCCTATACCGGAAGTTTTCCCCGCGGAACAAAGATGCTTTACGGTTGGGCGTGGTGTGCGGCAACGTGGTCTGCCCTGGCGGTTAAGCTTGGTTATACGGCAATTATGCCGATTGAGATTAGCTGCTATTACATCATCGAAGCTGCAAAGAGGATGGGATGCTGGGTTGAGGATGATGCGTATGTACCCTCTCCCGGCGATGCGGTTTTGTATGACTGGGAGGATTCCGGAATCGGTGATAACACCGGTAATCCGGATCACATCGGTACTGTTGAGTATGTATCCGGCGGTTACATTACGGTTATCGAGGGGAACTTCAGCAATGCGGTAAAGCGGCGTACCTTGTCGATTAACGGAAAATTTATCCGCGGTTTCATTACACCTAAGTATGATGAGGGGACGGTTGCTCCGCCTGCGCAGAGCGAGAAAAAGAGCATCGGCACTATTGCTCATGAGGTTATCACTGGTATCTGGGGGAATGGGCCAGATCGTAAAGCTGCTCTGACCGAAAAAGGGTACGATTATGACGAGGTTCAGACCCGTGTCAATGAAATTTTGAATGGTTCGGCGACGAAACCCAGTAGCGCAGTTCAGAACCAGAATCAGCCGGCATCGAAGAAAGTCACGGCTACGGCTTATGCGAAATCTCTCAATAAGAGTTTGTCAGGTACATATAAGGTGACTGCAAAGGATGGACTCTACTGCCGTAACGATGCCGGAACAAACAAGAAGGCGCTGTGTCTCATTCCACATGGAACGGAAGTTCAGTGCTACGGTTATTACACGGCGTACAACGGAACAAAGTGGCTGTACATCCAGTTTGTCATGGATGGTATTCAGTACACCGGTTTCAGCTCCAGTGTGTATCTGAAAAAGTAAAGGAGTGTTCCAATGATAACGTTCAGACAAAAGGGCGACTTCTCCAAACTGACAAGATATTTGGAGAGGGCAAAAGAGGTCGTTAAACTCGGAGACCTTGACAAGTATGGCCGAGAGGGAGTTGCCGCCCTTGCGTCTGCAACACCTGTCGATTCGGGGCTGACAGCGGCTTCGTGGTCATACGAGATTACGAACAGGAATGGATCTGCAACGATCTCATTCAAGAATTCAAATATTCAAAATGGAGTTCCGATTGCCATCATTCTGCAATACGGGCACGGAACAAGAAACGGCGGCTGGGTACAGGGGCGAGATTATATCAATCCTGCTATCCAGCCTATTTTTGACAGAATTGCTAACGAAGCGTGGAGGGAGGTTACGAAGCTATGAGTAAGACGATTGACGAAAGAGTCGTTTCAATGCGGTTTGACAATAAGCAGTTTGAACAGAACGTTCAGACCAGTCTCTCCACGCTTGATAAACTGAAACAGAAATTAAATCTGACCGGCGCCGCAAAAGGATTGGAAGAAGTAAATTCCGCAGCCCGTAAATGTGACATGAACCCCCTTAGCAATGCGGTGGAGACTGTAAGGGTAAAGTTCTCCGCGATGGAGGTAATGGCGATTACGGCTCTCCAGAACATAACCAATTCTGCGCTTGCCGCAGGTAAAAATATTATTTCGGCCCTTACGATTGACCCGGTTAAGTCCGGTTTTCAGGAGTATGAAACACAGATCAACGCCGTCCAGACAATTCTTGCAAATACGTCTTCCAAAGGGACGACGCTGGAGCAGGTAAATAAGGCACTGGATGAACTGAATCACTATGCCGATATGACCATTTACAATTTTACGGAAATGACCCGTAATATTGGTACGTTCACTGCGGCTGGCGTTGATTTGGATACTTCCGTAGCGGCAATTAAAGGTATCGCTAACCTCGCTGCTGTATCCGGTTCTACTTCCCAACAGGCAAGCACGGCTATGTACCAGTTATCCCAGGCGTTGGCGGCGGGAACAGTGAAGCTTCAGGACTGGAATTCGGTTGTAAATGCCGGTATGGGCGGTCAGGTATTTCAGGATTCCCTAAAAGAGACGGCCAGGGTGCATGGTATAGCAATTGACCAGATGATTGAAGATGAGGGCTCTTTCCGTGAGACGTTAAGTAAAGGCTGGCTCACATCGGACATTTTAACAGAAACACTCTCGAAATTTACGGGTGATCTGAACGAGAAACAGCTCAAGACCATGGGGTATACGGAGGAGCAGATCAAATCCATCATAAAGATGGGACAGACTGCGAATGATGCCGCGACAAAGGTGAAGACTTTTACCCAGTTATTTGACACATTGAAGGAAGCGGCTCAGTCAGGATGGACTCAGAGTTGGGAAATCATCATTGGCGACTTTGAAAAAGCGAAAGAGCGGCTGACGGAGTTATCAGATATATTCAGCGGAATTATCGGACGTTCGGCGGACAGCAGAAATGCAGTCTTGGAGGGTGCGTTCAGTTCAAAATGGGATGTGCTTGTAAACAAGCTTAATACTGCTGGCATTGAAACAGAAACTTTTCAGAACAAGGTCAAGGAACTGGCTAAGAGCCACAATGTTGACCTGGATGCAATGATAGAAAAAGAGGGTTCCTTTGAAAAAGCTTTAAAAAAAGCCTTTAACGACGGAACTCTAAATAAGAGTATCCTGAAGGATGCACTTAAAAGCTTGGTGGGGGATCTTACCGGAGCAACAAAGTCTACGGAAGAAATGGCCGGACAGATGGAAAAGTACGGTGAAATCGTTGATAAAGTTATCCGTGGAGACTTTGGCAGCGGGGAAGCAAGAATAAAAGCACTGACCGAAGCCGGTTATGATTATGCAACGGTTCAGAATTTGGTTAATGAGAAACTTGGCAGTAGTGTCCGCCATATGTCTTCCCTGACGGAAGAACAGTTGAAAAATGCTGACAGTCTGGCTTCTTTATCGGACGAGCAGTTGAAAAACAAGGGGTATACGGAAGAACAGATTACCGCGCTCCGTGATTTGCAGAGGGAAGCAAATACAGCCGGTTCGTCCATAGATGAGTTGATAAACGATTTTGAGAAACCATCGGGAGCTGAGTTGGTGTGGGGGTCCGTTCTCAATGTAATCCATAGTGTTGTGGATTCTCTCGGCGCGGTCAAGAAAGCGTGGAACGATACATTTCACCATGGAATGACCGAAGATGATATCATCAAAGAACGTTCTGAAAAACTCTATAACCTGATTAAAGCCATTAACACATTTACCGAAAAATTAGAGATTACCGACGATAAGGCAGATAAGATCACAAGAACTTTTAAAGGACTGTTTGCTATTCTCGATATCGTCATGACAGTTACGGGAGGCGGATTACGCCTTGCGTTTAAAGGGTTGTCTGTGATTTTAAATGCGTTTGACATGGATGTTCTTGATCTGACGGCGAAGGTGGGTGATCTGATTTCAGGATTCCGTGATTTCATTCTCAACAATGACCGTGTGACCAGGGGCGTCAAGGCGGCGGCCAGCGGGATAAAAACAGCCTGTACGGAGGTTAAAAAGTGGATTGATGCTTTTATGGCGCTTCCGGTGGTGCAGAAGAATATCACACGCTTTGAAACTGCCTTTAGCAATACGTTCTCCGAATTTGGCAAGTATTTCCGGGGCGGAATTGACCGGATTAACGATTTTATTGAACGTGTGAAAGCTCTGGACCATATTACCTTAGATGATCTCAATAATATTTTCAGGGATTTCAAGGATAACGTGATTGATTATTTTCTGGATGTTGACGGGAAGTTTGACGACATTAAGAAAGCTATCAGGGAGTTTAAAGATGATGTCAAGAAGCATTTTGCGTCTGTCGGAGAAGATCTTGACGGCTTAAAAGAGAAAATCTTCAATTTTGCAAAATCCATAAAGCAGAAATTCAGCGACCATATCGGCATAGGGGAAATCCTGACTATTGGTCTTGGCGGCAGTTTGATTTTGTTCGTCAAGAAAATTGGAGATGCTTTGGAAACGCTGGCCGGCCCATTTGATGATTTGTCAGGAATTCTGAGCGGGTTTGACAAATTGCTTAAGAGTGCATCTAAGGCGATCAACGCTTTTGCGATGAAGACAAAATCCCAAGCGTTAATGAATGTCGCCATATCCGTCGGTATTCTTGCGGCTTCCATTGTTGCTTTAACGCTTGTTGATCAGACAAAGCTCTGGTCTGCTGTTGGAGCGCTTGGCGTTTTATCTGCCGGTCTTCTCGGTGTTTCTGCGGCAATGGGAATCATTGGCAAAATTGGTGGCGGAAAAGGATCAACGTCTATGCTTGGAATCGCCGCTTCTCTACTGATTCTTATTCATACACTGAAATCCATGGAAGGTCTTGACCAGGATAAAGTATGGCAGAATGTGGCTGTTCTTGGTGTGATGGCTTCCGGCCTTGCTGTTATGGCTGGACTGCTCGGAAAATTTGCACCGAAGCTATCGAAAGGTTCTGTCGCGTTGCTGGTGATTTCTGGTTCTTTGAAAATCATGGTCAGCGCATTTAAGGATTTGGACAGCCTGCAACTGAACAATCTGGATCAATCGATTAAGATTCTTCTTGGTGCGATGGGCGGTCTTGTGGCTCTGGCTGTAATCTGTAAAAATATCAAGCTTGGTTCCGCAGTTACGATTCTTGCTACCGTGGTGGCATTAAAAATCTTTGTAGGAGTATTTGACGATATAGCAAATCTGGATACTACAAAGATGAAAACCAACATGGAGGCTTTTGTAGGGATTTTTGGAACTTTTGCCGTCCTTATGATCTCTAGCAAGTTTGCCGGGGCAAATGCGGCTAAGGCTGGGGTTGGTATTCTGGCTATGTCTGCGGCGCTTCTTTTGATAACGGCAACCTTAAAGATACTTGGAAAAATGGAAGCCGGTGATTTGCGGAAAGCTACCGGTGCCGTTGCGCAGTTGCTTGTACTGTTTGCCGGAGTGGTCGCTGTGTCTAAGTTCGCGGGGGCAAATGCTGTTAAGGCAGGAGCGATGCTGTTGCTGATGTCAGGGGCTTTATTGATTTTATCCGGGGCAATGGTAATTATCAGTCACATAAAACCGGATGGATTAAACCAAGCATTAAAAGCTATAGCTCTGCTTGAGATTTTATTTGCGGGATTGATCGCTGTTTCATATCTGGCGAAAGACTGTAAGAGCACTTTAACCCTTATTTCTGTAACAATCGGAATTCTGGCAGTCGCGCTTGGTACGCTTTCTATGATTAACCCGGAAAATCTTTTCGCAGCATCTTTGTCATTATCCATGGTGATGGCGATGTTTGGTGCCCTTGTTGCCTCTACGTCACTGGCAAAAAAGGCTAATGGGACTCTTGTTGTTTTAACGGGGGTAGTGATAGCTTTGGGCGGGGTTTTATATTTATTGTCCGGCTTACCAGTGGATTCAGTAATGGGCGTTTCTGCAGCATTATCGTTGCTGCTATTGTCCTTGTCGGCATCCATGCTCATTATTAGTAAAGCCGGAAACGTAGCTCCGGGAGCGTACGTCACGCTTGGCGTTATGACTTTGGTTGTAGCCGGTCTAGCTGGAATTATAGGCGTGCTTGCTTACATGAATGTTGGATCTGTTTTGGAAATAGCGGAAGGATTATCGGTTCTGTTGTTATCATTATCGGCATCATGCCTGATATTGAGCGCTGTCGGCGCCACAGGTCCAGCGGCTTTTATCGGGGTCGGTGCGTTACTGACTCTTATTACCGCTGTTGGCGGGCTTATGATTGGAATCGGTGCACTTGCCAAGCATTATCCAGGAATGGAAGAATTCTTAAACAAGGGTCTTTCCCTTCTTGAAAAAGTCGGATACGGGCTGGGCTCCTTCTTTGGGAATATCATAGGCGGGTTTGTTGCCGGCGCGACGTCCGGGCTTCCGGAGATAGGGACAAATTTGTCTTCGTTTATGGAAAATGCCTCCCCGTTCTTTGAGGGGGTAAAAAACTTAGACGAAGCGGCAATGTCCGGGGTAAAAGCATTAGCTGAAACAATTCTGATTCTTACGGCGGCCGATATTCTTCAGGGTATAGCCTCTTGGATTACTGGTGGTTCATCCATGTCAGATTTTGCGGAGCAGCTCGTTCCATTCGGAGAAGCCATGAGGGACTTTTCGATTGCGATAGGCGATATGAAGAGCGAAGTAGTAGAGCAGGCGGCTACAGCAGGTAAGGCATTGGCGGAAATGGCTGCAACACTCCCGAACAGCGGTGGGGTCCTCGGTTTCTTTGCTGGCGAGAACGACATGAAAGCTTTTGGGGAGCAGCTTGTACCTTTTGGCGAGGCTATGATGGAATTTTCGCTTGCGGTGACAGGTCTTAACGCGGATACGGTGACGAATGCTGCAACTGCCGGAAAAGCTATGGCTGAGATGGCATCCACTATTCCAAATTCGGGCGGGGTTGTCGGTTTCTTCGCAGGCGAGAATGACATTGGCGAGTTCGGAAAACAACTCGTTCCGTTTGGAAAAGCAATGAAGTCCTACTCGGATGCAATATCCGGAATTGATGTAGACGCTATAACAAATTCTGCAACAGCAGGAAAGTCTTTAGTCGAGCTGGCGAATACGCTTCCGAATACGGGCGGTGTTGTAAGTTGGTTTACTGGTGATAACGATATCGGGGAATTTGGAAACAGTCTTGTATCTTTTGGTGCGAATTTTGCAAAGTATTCCGATTTTATGAGAACGGTTGATGCTGGTATCGTTACAGCAACTACAAATGCCGCTACGTCTATCGTTGAGCTTCAAAAGAGTTTACCGAAAGAAGGTGGCTGGTTCTCGGATGATATGACCTTAGCCAGTTTTGGAAGCGATATGGCTTCTTTTGGCTCATATTTCAGTTCCTACTACGGTTATATTAGCAGTATTGATACTGGACTGTTATCCAGCGTAATCACACAGACAAACAGATTGGTTGACATGGCAAACGGTATGGCTGGATTGGACACCAGTGGAATGACATCGTTCAGTTCCGCGCTGACGAAGCTTGGAGAAGCTGGAATTACTGGTTTTATTGACGCATTCAATAACGCAAATTCAAAGGTAACAGCGGCCGCCTCCAATATGCTGACAACCTTTGTGAATGCGGCAAATGCCAAGAAAACCACATTGACAACGACGTTCACAGCGTTGGTTCAGGCGGTGCTTACAGCCATCAATGCGAAGCAGCGGGATTTCCAAACTGCGGGTTCTACCTTGATGGTGAAATTCATCGCCGGGGTGAAAACTCAGGATAACAGTGCTCGGAGCACATTTACCAACATCATCAGCGGTTGTTTGACTGCTATTAAGAATAAGTATTCGGAGTTTCAGTCAGTTGGAACGCAGACGATGGTGAAGTTTATTGCGGGTGTTCGAGCGAAAGATGTGGATGCCAGAAACACATTTATCAACATCATCAGCGGTTGTTTGACTGCGATTAAGAATAAGTATTCGGAGTTTCAAAGCGCTGGCGAACAGTGTATGGTGAAATTCATCGCCGGGGTAAGGAGTAAGGATGCAGATGCAAAGAGTGCATTTACCTCTGGTCTTGGCGGGGCTATCTCCGGGATTAGGGATTACTACGGGCAATTCTACGATGCGGGTTCCTATCTCGTGGATGGATTTGCAAAAGGTATCAGTGAAAATACATACAAAGCTGAGGCGAAAGCGAGAGCTATGGCGGCTGCGGCTGCTAGGGCTGCGGAGGAAGAACTTGACGAACACTCTCCTTCAAAGGTTGGTTATCGGATTGGCGATTTCTTCGGCGTGGCGTTTGTAAATGCGATTGGCGATTACACCGAGAAAGCATACAAAGCCGGCTCCGGGATGGCGAAAGCCGCAAGAACGGGACTTGGTAATGCAATCTCCAAGGTCAAAGATTTCATTGACAGTGACATTGATGCTCAGCCGACCATTCGTCCAGTGCTTGATTTGTCAAATGTGGAAGCTGGGACAAACAGATTGAATGCTATGTTCAGCAGAACGCAGGCATTGTCCATCAGCAGAGGCATGAATCAGCAGGAAACCGCAGATGTTCAAAATGGAGAAACTTCTCCGAATTCAGGAAGCACATTCACATTTACTCAAAACAACTATTCGCCTAAGGCACTGTCGAGAGTTGAGATTTATCGGCAGACAAAGAATCAGTTCTCGGCGATGGAAAGGATGGTGAAAGCGTGATTAAGTCAATCACCGTGACAAACTATCTTGGCGATAGTATTAAACTGGTACTTGCGAGGCCGGAGGAATCCGGTTTCGTAGTTACCTCTGTAACCGGTCTGGGGTCTGGAAAGGCGAACATCAATACCACCGAAATTGCTACAAATGACGGGGATTTGTTCAATTCTGCCAGACTCCAGAAACGGAACATAGTCATTTCCTTGAAGTATCTTTGGAAAGATTCGATTGAGGATGTGCGTCAGTTATCGTATAAGTATTTTCCGATAAAGAAAAAACTTACGCTGCTGATTGAAACGGACAACCGTTCAGCAGAAATTGACGGATATACCGAATCGAATGAACCGGATATATTCAGTAAAGATGAGGGTTCGGATGTCTCCATTGTATGTCCGAATCCTTTCTTTTACTCTGCCGGGGAAGATGGGGTTAATACTACTATTTTCTATGGTGTGGAGCCGTTGTTTGAATTTCCTTTCAGCAACGAATCTCTGTATGAATGCTTGCTGGAAATGGGCGAGATCCAGAATCAGATGGAAAAAACAGTTGTGTACAGCGGAGATGCTGAGATTGGTGTGACGATTACAATTCATGCCATCGGTGAAGCACGAAACATCACCATATACAATACTGGAACCCGTGAGGTTATGCGTATCGACACTGACAAGATGAAGGCTTTTACGGGTTCCGGAATTGTGGCGGGCGATGAAATCACTATCTGTACCGTCAAAGGGAAAAAGTCAATTACCCTTCTCCGAAACGGAAAAACAACCAATATTCTAAACTGCCTGGATAAAGAAGCTGACTGGTTTCAGCTTGCAAAAGGTGACAACGTGTTTGCGTATACGGCAGAAGAAGGAAGCAGTAATTTACAGTTCAAGATAGAGAATCGAATCATTTATGAGGGGGTATAGCGATGGATTTGATAGTTTTAAACACAAATCTGGATGCGGTCTCCATCGTGGATGTATACGAGTCTTTTATCTGGACAGACCGGTATTATGAGTATGGTGATTTCGAGCTTTTCACATCCATGACAAGCACCATTCTTAGTTACATACGGCAGGATTACTATTTGCAGAATCGGGAATCGGAGCATTGTATGATTATCGAAAAGATAAGAATCACCTCAGATTCCGAGGACGGAAATCATATCACCGTAACCGGTAGGTCGCTGGAATCTATCTTGGACAGGAGAATTGTCTGGGGGCAACAGACCATAAGGGGAAATCTTCAAAAT
Source organism: Anaerotruncus sp. 1XD42-93 (assembly GCF_009917605.1). Classification (NCBI taxonomy): domain Bacteria; kingdom Bacillati; phylum Bacillota; class Clostridia; order Eubacteriales; family Oscillospiraceae; genus Anaerotruncus; species Anaerotruncus sp. 1XD42-93. The sequence goes on from NZ_QZEG01000012.1 coordinate 53,975, forward strand.
GGAATCCGGACACTCCTGAACAAAAACGTCATTTCCCCTTCCGATAGCAATCGCCGTATCAGCAATTTCATTTTTGAAGCATCTACCGACCCGGCGATTACAAAGCTGACAATCGACGCTCAGTATACGGGGGATAATCTGTATAGTGTGATAAACAAGATTTGCAGTGAGCGTGATATCGGGTTCAAGATTACACTGAACGATAAAAAGCAGTTCGTGTTTAAACTCTATTCCGGTGTTGACAGGTCTTACGACCAGACAGCAAATCCATATGTGGTCTTTTCCCCCAATTTCGAAAATATCATCAACAGCAATTATGTCGAATCAAAGTCGGCGTTGAAAAATGTCACGCTGGTTGGCGGTGAGGGAGAAGGTTCTTCAAGAAGATACACGACAGTTGGCGGCGGAAGCGGTTTGAACCGCCGGGAGCTTTTTACCGATGCAAGAGATATTTCTTCGGATGTCGGTAACGATGTCACCTTAACCGATGCAGAGTATACGGCATTACTGCAACAAAGGGGTAAAGAAAAGTTAGCGGAGAATACAGATGTAACATCTTTTGAAGGACAGGTGGAAACTACCGTTATGTTTAAATACGGTGAGGATTTCTTTAATGGAGATGTCATTCAGATTGCAAACGAGTATGGACATGAAACGAAAGCCAGGATTGTGGAAATCGTTATGACTGAAGATTCCGAAGGGGCATCCGTATATCCAACATTTAAAACAACGGAAGGAGGCGATGAATAATGAGTGTTACCTATGGGTTTTACAATTCCAAAAACCGTGATCGAAGATACGACGCAATTCAAATGTCCAGTATTTTTGACGGAATTATTCGGGACGGAGTTTTGCAGCATTTTGGAACTGCCATGATGGTTAAGGAATCCGAAGGCATGATGGTTAATGTTGGAATCGGCAGAGCATGGTTTAATCACACATGGACATTGAACGACGCCCTATTGCCTCTGACCCTTCCCTTATCGGAAGTAATTCTTAACCGGATTGACGCGGTTGTGTTGGAAGTCGATGCCAGGGAATCGGTGCGGGCAAATTCAATAAAGATTATCAAAGGAACTCCCGCATCCAGCCCGAAGAATCCGACACTGATAAAGACGAATGACCGCTGGCAGTATCCGCTTGCTTATATTCGTGTGAATGCCGGCGTGACAGCAATCAGGCAGGCGAACATTACAAACTGTGTCGGTACATCGGCGTGTCCGTTTGTCACAGCCCCACTTGAAAAGATGTCTATCGATGCTTTGGTGGCGCAGTGGGGGGACCAGTGGAAAGCGTTCTATGGTGCTCAGACTGCCGATATGGAGTCTGCAAATTCTTTCTGGAAAAATCAGTGGAGGATATGGTTTGAAGCTCAGACAACAGAGATTCAGGAAGCCTATCTGAACTGGGAACATCAGTGGGAGGAGTTTTATAACGCACATGTGAACGAGATTACCGACACTGCTGATTACTGGAAAGATATGTGGCAAAAGTGGTTTTATGACTACGTCAACAACAGCAGCCGGGAGCTGGCATACTGGAAAAAGCTTGTAACAGACGATTTCACAGAGTACAGCTCTTTCTGGAAAAATCAGTGGAGGATATGGTTTGAAGCTCAGACAACAGAGATTCAGGAAGCCTATCTGAACTGGGAACATCAGTGGGAGGAGTTTTTCAGCAGTCAAACTACGGAAATGCAGGAGACGAACGCTAATTGGAAAGCTCTTTGGAGCGGTTGGTTCTACGATTATGTGAATGCCAATACCAAAGAGTTTGCTGATTGGAAAAGTTCCATTGATAAGGATTTCCGGGACTGGTGGGATTCCATTAAGGATCTCATTGATGGCGAGGATGTTTCGGCATTCGCCAATGAACTTGTCATTCTCAACGAGCGGATAAATAAGCTTGTAGATTTTCAAAATGAGCTTACAAATACCCATTCGATTTATGACAGTCTTAACGACTCTTCGGATTCATCGGTTCTGGATGGCGATAATAAGCCGATTGAGGGAAAAAGGGTTACATTCGTTGTTAAGAAGGGTTCTGATGTCAGCGAAGAGCTCGAAGATGTGAAACGACGCTTAGCGGCTATTGAGCAGGCGTTTGACGGACTCGCCAACGAATTTACGGTTTATCAGATTCTGACCGATGGCGGTACATGGCTGTATGTGAACAATCCGGATGCAGATCAGACAGAGCAGCTCCTTGATGATAAAGGCGATGTCATCAGAGGCAAAACCATATTTGTCACGAAGTAAAGGAGGAGCCTATGTTTGATAACATCTTTGTGTTCCTATCGGCAATTACAGATGCGGAGAAGAATCCGGTTATGGACAACAATGAGAATCCGATTGAGAGCCGGACTTATTCTGATCTGTTGGCTAAATTCATGGAAGGCATACCGAAAGAATTTCAGGTCTCCGGATACCTCAGAGATAATGCAAGAAGGGGTTTATATTCTGTATTAGACTCTGTGGAGGATGCTGTTAAAGACAGTGAATCCAGAGGTTTGAACGGTCGGTCTTATTCAACTGAACAAATTCTTGACGGCGGGAACAACCCGATTTTCAGTCAGGCTATATTTGTTAGAAATTAAAAGAAAGGCGGATTAAGTAATGAAAATTACAGATTACGAAAAAGTAACACAGCTCCTCGCCAACAACGTTCTGCTTGTTGACGGGGACGGCGGGACAAAGACAATTCTTGCGAGAGATTTGCTCGCAGCACTTGTTGCGGTTAGTTCTTCTCAGGATTACCTCGCCAAGATGAATGTCTCACAGCTTACTCAGGTTTCTTCAGTTTCCGCAACGGACAGGCTGATGGTTTCTGCTGCGGACGGCAATAAGGGCATTACGGTCAACGATGCTTTCTGGGGGATTTTGGATGCTGTCATCTCTGTAGAGCAGCGCCGGAATATTTTCCGTGGAAAGAATCTTGGAACGGCTTTGACTACGGCTCAGAAAGCCCAGATCAGGGCTGGCACATTCAAAGGGTTCTTCATCGGGGATTATTGGAGCATCGGAGACAGGATTTGGAGAATTGTCGATATCAACTATTGGTTGAATTCTGGCGACACTTCCTGTACAACTCCTCATCTGGTAATTATGCCGGATGCCGCTTTGTATAACGCCAAGATGAATGAAACCAATATCACCACCGGCGGTTATGTCGGCTCACTGATGTATACGGCTAATCTGGCCAATGCAAAGACTTTGGTGAACTCGGCTTTCGGTTCTACCAATATTCTCACACACAGGGAATATCTGACTAATGCCGTAACCAATGGTTATCCTTCTGCCGGCGCCTGGTACGATTCTACGGTTGAACTTCCGAATGAAATCATGATGTACGGGAGTCTGGTGTTTACCCCGGCCGGAGACGGTTCTTTCGTTCCGAACCGTTACACCATCGACAAGACCCAGTTGGCGTTGATGAAGATGTATCCGAGATTCATCAATCCTGGGAGATATTGGTATTGGCTGAGAGACGTCGTTTCTTCGGCTCGTTTCGCCTATGTGAGCGGCGGTGGCGCTCCGGCCTGCGACGGCGCTTCCGGCTCTGGCGGGGTTCGTCCGGTCTTCGGGTTGGTTGGCTAAATCTGGGGGCCTCGTGCCCCCTCGCTCCGAAAGAAAACACCGTACTCAGGTGACAGAATCTTGTGTTATAACAGTAAAAAATTAAGTGAAAGGAAGAATCAAAATGGATGAGAAAACTTATAGAATCACCCTTGCCGATGGAACCATCCTTGACAACCTTACCATGAACGGGAACAATTTCATTTCCGAGGAGGCTATTGACGCTTCCATCTTCGACGGAACGTGTTCCCCGGTCATCATCAACGACGGAACCAATGAAGAAGTTCATGAACACATGGATTTGGTTCAGGTGACGACTGTTGATAAAAAGTCGTGGTTTGTCCTTCGGGATATTCCGCAGAAAGAACTGGAACAGACAAAGCTCAAGTCCGACCTCGAATATCTCGCTATGATGTGCGACGTCGAGCTTTAAGAAAGGAGAGCACCATGGAACATAGCAAGAATTACGACAAAGTAAAGGGTTTCTACAACAGAAAACTGTGGGATCTGACCCGCGTTCGTAATGCCGTAGTAAAGGGCTGGATTACCGAGGAAGAGTTTGCTGAGATTACCGGAGCCGCTTATTGATGAGCGTCCTGGCAAGTAAACGTAAGGAATCCAAATTTGAGGCCATTACCTTCTCGATAGATTTACATGACATGCTGCTTGACTTCATGCAGAGAAGTTTTGGGGTAAAAGATTTAGACCATCTGGTACGGGTCCGTTATGCCTATGGAAAGGATGAGACGGAAGACTTTGCGAAGTATCGATATTTGATGACTAATTTTAAAAATCGAATCGACCAGTTGGCATCTCAATTGACGAGCAACGTAAGGGCAGCTAATTCAACGTATCCCACTTCTATGCGCGAGTATGAACAGCGGCGGGACTATCAGAACAATGCGATTATAAATTGCGAGCAGATTCTCAAAGAGCTTCAGCGAATCGTGGAAATCTTCGAGGTGGATGTTAATACCTATGGCAGATATGTTAATGCTATCGACCGAGAAATCGGTTTGATAAAGAAATGGCGTCAGCGTGACAACAAAATCAAAGCATACTTACAGGGCAATGTCTAAATCGCGTCGTTTCTTCGGCTAATTTCGCCAATGTGAACAGCAATGGCAATACGAACTACAACAACGCTTCGAACTCTAACGGGGTTCGTCCGGATTCTCTGTCTAACCAACTGAGAAGGAGACGTTGTCCTTTCCATCAAGGATAAATGACAAAGCTGGACGCAATTTACTACGGTAAGTATTGCTATCACGGTGAATAATTATGACGTATGAAGAGATTTTGTCTGACGCCAACAACTTGTATAGGGCTTACAAGGCTTCCGTAAAAGGCAGTAAATGGAAAGAAACGACGCAGAAGTTCATGATGAACTTTCTAAGGTACATATTTTCTATCCAGGAAGACCTTCTTAACCGGACTTTAGAAAATGGTCCTGTTGAGGAGTTTTCTCTGTCTGAGCGGGGCCGAGTAAGACCTATATCAAGTATCCGAATCAGAGACCGTATTGTTCGCCATGCTTTATGTGACGAGATTTTGTTACCAGAGGTCAAGAAGCATATTATTTATGATAATGGCGCTTCCATCAAAGGTAGAGGAATTTCACACCAAAGAGAGCGTTTTGAGGTGCATCTCCGACGGTACTACAAGCAGTATGGCAACGAAGGATGGATTCTGTTCGGAGACTTCTCAAAATTCTACGACAATATCATTCATGAGATAGCGAAGCGGGAACTGTTAAAGCTCTTTGACGATGACGAGTTTATTGACTGGCTTCTAACACTTATATTTGACGGGTTCAAAATTGATGTTTCTTACATGACAGATGAAGAATACGCCAATTGTATGACCGAAACGTTTAACAAGCTGGATTACAGGGAAATACCCAAGGAACAATTAACCGGCGAGAAGTGGATGGAAAAATCGGTAAACATTGGCGATCAGCTTTCACAAGTCATCGGGATTTACTATCCATACCGCATTGACAACTATGTGAAATATGTAAGAAGCCAGAAATTTTACGGTCGTTATATGGATGACTGGTACATCATGAACCTAAGCAAAGAAGAACTGGTGGACTTGCTTGAGCATATTCGTGTAATCGCCAAAGAACTGGGTATTCACATCAACGAGAAGAAGACTCGCATCGTTAAAATATCCAGTACATACAAATTCCTGCAAGTGAAATACACACTTACCAAGGATGGAAAAATCGTTAAAAGAATCAACCCGGATAGGGTTACGACTATGCGCAGAAAGCTAAAGAAACTGGCTATAAAAGTTGCTAATGGAGAAATCCCATACGAGAATATTGAGAATATGTTCCGAGGCTGGATGGGCAGTTTCTACAAGCTTTTATCAAGACAACAACGAAAAAATCTTATAACGCTGTATGAAGACTTGTTTGATAAGACGCTTTCAATTGTTGGGAAAAAGCTTGTTATATTTGATAAGGAGGAATAAATAAGCATGGAAGGAGATTATATTTCTCGTGAAGAACACAACGAGTTTCGACGCAGCATGGATGCGGAAAATAAGCGGTTAGAAGACGAGAACAACCGGCAGAATCATCGTTTGGAAGTTCTTGAAGAAACCGTAAAACAGGTCGCTTTTATCAGCACCTCTGTGGAGAAACTCGCTTTAAACATGGAGAACATGTTAAAAGAACAGGTCTCTCAGGGAAAACGTTTGGAAACGTTGGAAAGCCGGGATGGAGATATGTGGCGGAAAGTAGTTGGTTACGCAGTAACCGCCATTATCGGAATCATTCTCGGATATATTTTTAAACAACTTGGATTTTAAGGAGGAAACAAATCATGAAGATGAGTAACAAAACCTACGATACCCTGAAATGGATTGCGCAGTATCTGCTTCCGGCAGCCGGCACTTTATATTTTGCTCTGGCCGGCATCTGGGGTCTGCCCTGTGGCGAGCAGGTAGTCGGTACCATTACGGCTGTTGACACTTTCCTGGGCGTTCTTCTGGGAATCAGCGCTGCAAACTACAACAAGGACGCCAAATAACATCGCAAATGCAATCTTTATGGCTATACTCTTCTATGATTCGCTGCCTATCGTGTGTGGGCGGCTTTTATTATTGTGGAGGGTATAGCCGTTTTTGATTGCCAGACAGAAATGGAGGAGAGCTATGAGCTATAAGGTTTCCGGAACAACCATTACTCTTACGCGGGGCGATACTTTCATGGCTCAGATTTCCATTACCCAATCAAATGGAGATCCATATGTACCATCCGAAGGGGATTCTGTTCGTTTCGCGATGAAATCCAACTATACGGATGAAGATACTTTGCTGGTAAAAGATATTCCGATTGATACGCTGAAACTGGTTTTGAACCCGGAAGATACAAAAGACCTCGCTTTTGGAACTTATGTGTACGATGTCCAATTGACGAAGGAGTCCGGAGAAGTGGATACGTTCATCACTGCCTCTAAAATTAAAATAACGGAGGAGGTGTGCTGATATGAGCGGTATACGGGCGCTGGATTCGTTAAGCGGAAAAATATCGGGCGAATCTGTTCTGAAAGGGACTCTTTCAGGGATTGAAAGTCTGAATGGGTCAATCTGCGTGACAAGGGAATATGACACTTACTCCGGGGATTATAAGGTCGTTCCCAAAGCATCCGGTTCTCAAATTTTGAACACCGCAAATAAGGTGCTGAAGGAGGATATTTTGGTTACGGAGGTTCCTTATTGGGAAACCAGCAACGAGTCCAACGGCACGACCGCTTATATTGCAAAGGAGGTGGATGCAAATGGCGATCAATAAAGTGATTTACGGGGGCAATACTTTGATTGATTTGACCGGTGACAGTGTTACAAAAGATAAACTGCTGGCCGGTTATACTGCCCACGACAAGAGCGGTGAAGTAATCGAAGGCACTTGCCTGTTTGATGTGGATTCTACGGATGCTACTGCAACCGCTGCTGAAATTCTCAACGGGCAAACAGCCTACGCAAGAGGTAACAAAGTTTCCGGTACCATGAAGAACAATGGGGCCGTTTCCGAGGAGATTACAGACAAAGATTCGGTCTATACGATTCCAATCGGTTATCACGACGGCTCAGGCACGGTACAGCTTGATGCAACTGAAAGGGCTAAGCTCATACCCGGCAATATTAAGAAGGGTGTCAATGTTCTGGGAGTAGAGGGTGACTGTGAACCATCTTCGGACGTTACGGCGCAGGCAAAGACAGCGACGCCTTCTACGGTAAAGCAAACAATCCTTCCTGATGACGGAGTTGATTATCTATCCCAGGTTGTGATAAATCCTATCGCCTACGTTGAGTCTGCTAATTCGGCAGGGGGTACAACGGTAACGATTGCGGGGTGATTAGATGGCTGTAAATAAGGTCGTTTACGGTACAGAAATTCTAATCGACCTCACGAACGATACGGTTACTCCCGATACCTTATTCAAGGGTTGTACCGCACACATGGCAGATGGTACAATAGTTACCGGAACGTTGTTCAGCAATTATCCAGCCGAACAGTGCTTTTACGATACCCTTCAGGATTTGGATGGAAACCGGATTGAAGATATTTCTGGTTCTGCGATAAAGGGTAAAACAGTGTATCGGAAAGTGTAGAAAAGTCGTTTATTTCTTGACTATTCCTACACTTCACCGATGAAAGCATTGAAAACACTGGATTTTTTGTTTCTAAAATAGCTTCCCAATGCAGTTACAACAATTATCAATCCAAATATTAAAATACTAAATACGCTAAAAGAGGAGAATAGCATATAAACTACTGACAGCAACAAAAATACAGCGACTAAAGCAATATCGTATTTATGTATAGTTTTATTAGAAATTAAATATTGCCTTTCTGCTTTTATATATTCACTTTGAGTATATTGAAATCTTAATTTTACTGTTTCCAAAGGTATATCCCCATTTGTTATATAATCTTTGTCGTAGCTTCCAAGTTGTCAAACTGATAAGTAATCTATCCCCTCAGATTTTTTAGAGCGTTGGGGTTATTTGAGATAATCTCTCCAACAGTCTGACATTTTTCCATATCCGGACAGTCACCGCATGTCGTCACATCTTTTTTCAATGCACACTGACGAATTCCGCAAAGACTATCGCAGAATACAGTTTTAATTCCATCAACTCGACATCCTTCACAATTGATATGTTCAGGCAAAATGGGAGCATTATTTAACTCTGACCACCGTTTTGCAGTTTTCTCACGTAACGCCTGGTCGTCATTGATTGTTGCAAGATATGCGTCGCACTTTTCACAGTCCAGTCCGCAGTATGCAATCCTATCCTTCATAGATATGTACCTCCTAATAAAAATTTTGATTTACCTTTCTACATAGCTACTCCACAAACTGGGATTTATCGAACTTAACTATTCTGTTGCTATGAAGCCGACTTACGCACAGTAACCTCTGCACAGACCAGCCCAGCTATATGCTCCGCTGTTTCGTTTGTCAGTAGGAAGAACATTCCGTCATTACGGCATTTTTTATGTGTATCGCCATTCAATGTATAAACAAAACCTTTAACACAGGTATCGCTACAAGCAGTAGGGTCAATAAGTCTCTTACAGTCACGAGAAGTAGTCATTTTCTTTTGCATTTCAGCAGGCAAAGTAGCGATTATATCCTCATACTTGCCAGCATTGTCTCCGTAAATGCGTGCCAAAACACCCGACTTCCGAAACACCCAATTCATTACAGTTCTCTTCTCTAGTTGGTATGAAGCAGCATAACCGCTCTTTGCTTTCTTGATTACAAGGTCACAGCCTTGTTCAATAAGTTTGTTATTAAGTTTCTCGACAAAGGCTTGATATTCTGGTGCAACTGCCGATAGAAACTCTTTGAACGAACCCTTTTCTTTTGCCATTACTTTTTCCTCCATCAAATTCCGATTTATCGTTCACAATACAACCTGAAACTTATCTCACTCCTGTCAAGATAAAATTCATTAACTGCTCTACATCATCAAAATCATCATAATCTCCATTTACGCCAGCTCTATGATACAAAACTCCATTTTTCTCATTTCTCTCTAAACAGTCCAAAAGCTTTTCTTCTCCATATTTTTTAGCAAATAAAGTAAATGTGTATGGTTTAATCTTACCCAATAATCCTTTTTTACAATTTTCTTCACACTTATAACAATGTGTCAACCTTTTTGCAATCGAACATTTTTTATTCTCACAAGAATCATTATCTGGGCAACCGTTTGAACCACATCCATTACACTCAACATTTTCTGAGCATAAACAACATGCAAGGCCACATCTGGCAATTCCTAATTCTCGTTTCATGGGACACCTCCATAACTTTCGATTTGTTTATTCGTCCATCAGGTATTAGCTGTTTAGAAGTTTCATCAAATCCTCAATAGAAGCGTCCATTTTCACAGAGACTTCTTCCATTGTCATGCCGGAATCAAGAAAACGCTTTATCACCATTTTCATATCCTCGCCAACCTCAATGATGTGTCCGTCTAAATCGTAAAACCGAATCACCCGCTGGCCCCAGCTATGCTCGATCACTTCTCCCAGATATTCAATATTCGGGTATTCTTTCAACTTGTTCAGAAAACCGTCAAAGTCCTGTTCCTCAAAGACGATTTCCGCATTGTTGGATTTCTTTAATACCTTTTCTTTTGGCAGATCTACAAGCCAGTCAAAATCCTGCTGCAGTGCCAAGCCGCAGGTAAAGGCGATGTTCTTACCGTAATCCTGAAACACCTCTAATCCAAACAAATCCTCATAAAATTTTCTTGAGGCGTTAATGTCGGCCACCGATATAAGCGTACATACATGTTTCATGCAAATACTCCTTTCAAACTGTGGTTTCCCATTTCCACAAAAGGTGATCTATCATTATCTGTAAGTCCAACTGAATTTGTCACTGACCTTCTCGGTTGAACATTTATTATACCATAGAGCAGCCTGTATCTCTACTTTTTTATATCCGGTTTTGTCCAAGATTTGTCCTGTTTTTGTCCAAGATCAGCCCTACGGGTATTTCCCGCAGTTCTTTCCGAAATTGATGCGCAAACCGGATGGCCCTAACCGTGCCTCCTTTTTCCCTCCCGTCATACACAGCGATCACCCGGTCTGAGTGTTCGACCATGTAGCGGTTCCGGTGGGAATAGACGCTGGGGTGGCATTTCTCCTGCATAACAACAACATCCGCGCAGGCCTCCAGCATTTCATAAGTCCGGCCCTTTGCCATCAGGCTGTCCAGGCGCTTTTGATAGGGAATGACAGCAATCAGCTCCAGCGCCGGATTTGTCTTTTTCTTTTCCAGCACAATCTCGGCAAAATACTGGTCCACGCCGTCAGCAAAACCGCTCATAAAGCGGGTAAACCCGTCCGCAACCGCTGAATCAATTTCACGCCGCAGGGCTGCCTTTACATGGTTAATCTCTTTCTGTGGTAAATCTCTGTGCCCGGTGACACAACAAGTCTTTCCTTCCATTTCTATTCCTCCATCCGATAGGCGTTATTCTTCACTTTCCATATTGTAATAGATTTAATTTATCAAGTCAACGAAAACACCCTTTTTCCCTTTGCGAATAATGCGAGGGTGTGAGGTACAATCTATTACAGAATAGGAGGTGAAGGCGATGTATGAAGATTTTGTCCCGGAACGGCTGGCAAAGCTGCGGACACAGAAAGGTGTATCTGCGCGCGATATGTCCTTATCGTTAGGACAGGCAAACAACTACATCAACAACATTGAAAACAAAAAGTCACTTCCCGCCATGCAGTCCTTCTTCTATATCTGCGAATATTTAGACGTAACACCGCAGGAATTCTTTGATGAGGGTAACACCTGCCCCGAAGCCTTGCGGGAATTTATCACAGAGCAGTATATCCTCGGTATTATGAAAGAACTCAATAGCAGAAAGTAAGCGGTCACGGTGCTGGCCGCTTTATTTGTAAATTTTTTTCGTACCCCTTGCATAAATCCCTCAAAGTGGATATACTATAAGTAAGAAAGTGAGAATTTCCTACTTTCAAACTCAAAGCAAAGGAGATGATCGTATGCTGGCCGAATTGCGTCAAAAAGCCCAGGTCACAATTCCAAAGGAAATCATCGTTAAACTCGGTCTGTCCGAAGGTGATAAACTGGACATCTTCGAGAAGGACGGCTCCATCTGCATTATGCCGGTGGTTGTCTACCCCAAAAAATATTTAAGCGAGCTTAAAGAAGAAATCGGGGATGTAAAAGCAAAAATCGCATCCGGGGAGCAGCCTGTCTTTGACAGCGTGGACGCCCTGTTTGACAAATTGGAGGCGGAATGATGGCGTATGAGTTTACCTTTACGCCCCGTTTCCAAAAGCATTTTAAGGGCCTGACCGCACAGGAAAAGAAGCAGCTTAAAAACAAGCTGAAACTTCTGGCCGAAAATCCTTCCCACCCGTCGCTGCGCACCAAACGCATCCAGGGAACCACGGACCTTTTTGAGTGCAGCGTCAACATGGACATCCGCATTATCTGGTATTACGAAGGCGACAAAATGATCATCCTGGTGGACGTAGGGCATCACGACATATTAAAGCAGTTTTAAGCAGCAGGGCGGTACGCTATGACAGTGTACCGCCTTTTTCTGCCTTTCTTTTATTGTACCCTGCAATCCTCCCGATATGCCCAATCCCACTACCGGCGATAATTCCCTAATTACTCTCTAAAAGTCACTTTTTTATTTTCCTGTACTTCCAAATCCGCCTGTGCCGCGCTGCTCGCCAAGCTCTGAAACAAAATCTGCGATCACAACCGGTGTAATTACAAGCTGGCCCACGCGGGAGCCTTTGGAAAGTTCCTGCGGTTTGTTACTTACATTACTGATAATGGCATGAATTTCCCCACGATAGCCGGAATCCACAGGTGGCAGCTCGCAGACCAGCCCTTTTACCGCCATGCTGGTGCGCGGAAACACATAGCCCGCATAGCCGTCCGGCACTTCAATCCCAAACCCAAGGGGAACCTTTGCAATCTCACCCGGCTGCAAGGTACAGTCATAGGGCATGTAGACATCCGCGCCGGCATCGTTCCCATGCGGACGGAATGGGCGGCGGTCCTCCGGCACGCCAAAGTCGATCAGTTTGATCTTCATTCGCTGCCCCCTTCCCAAAGCGCCGGATAGTCCGTTTTCAGAAGATTCTCCGGCGTCATGTCCGTACCTATTTTTCTGCCGCATGTCATCTTCCCCTCCAGGCATTTGTCCCGCTGGCAGAACGGCCCTGTAAGACCGGGAGCAAACAGCGCCGGGCTCAATATATAAAGCTCCTGCCAGATTTTCAGGAGCACGATCCGGGTCTCGTCCGTATTGCGCCGGCATACCCGCTGGCCGATGATATGTTTCCATTGATAGGGTGTGGCGCTGATAATCAGCACATTCCGAAGCCCCTGGGGTGTGGCATATCCTGCCGCGTCATGGCCCACGCCGGCATTACATAACCGCTCATAGCAATCCATACCTTTGCGACAGCTTTTTAAGTACAATTCCCGGACCGCAGCCGAGGCGGCCAGAATCTCATAGGGTACGGCAAAATCTGCCTGCCCTGCATAATTACTGTACTGTAAGGACGCGCTCATATACTTTACCTCGTTCTGGTGTCTGGTGATCTGTGCCAGAAAGCGCCGGCTTGCTCCTACAACGGCAACGGTAATGACCGCAAATTTCTGTACCGTCGGGTGCGGGAGGCTCCCGATTACCGCCACGGTGTCCCCGCTGAACGATTTTTCATAAAGGGCCATCAGGTCGTCCATTGTGGCGATCCGGTGGCCCCTCTGGGTGAGCCGGGCGGCAAAGACCATGTTCTTCTCGGCCTCCTGTACCGCCTGGCAGTTCAATATTTTTACTTCAATCCTGTTGATTGGTATGTCCCTCCTTTACAATAGCCTTCAATAAGAACAGATAGTTGAGGCTGTCAGTGATCTTTTCATTCCATGTGCCTATACCGTAATCCGTATCACCGTCAAAGCACATGTCATACAGGGAGACGATATGCTTCGCCAGCATCCCGGCAAGGGCACGCTCCGGCGTGGTGTGCTGCAAAGCTGCCGCCGCCTTAAAAGCTCCCAGCCGGTCCGTATCGTCCCCAGTGTATTCTTTGGTTTTCTTTTGCAGAATGTCAGCGCAGAGCCGCACCTGCTCGTCAAATACGGCATTGACTTCCTGTTGTGTGATATGGCATCCCTCCTTTGAAAAATGGTTTGTCCCGAATACTGTATGGAATCCGGGACAGTTTTACTTGAAGCAGAACAAAATACGCATTATATCCCTTATCCGCTGCATTTCAGGCGCTCGGCAGATAAATCCAGTCGTGCATCAGGCACACGCTGGGTTCGTCCTCCCTGGGTACCATGTGGTAGGTACATTCCCCGTACACGGTCCGCTTGTCCTCAATCTCCATGCCATACGCCTTATAGAAGCGGTATTCCAGGTTGGAAATGATACAGCGGAGCGTCTGCAGCGCCTCCCGCTGTGAGGTCACGATCAGATCCCGGTCAATGCTGCGCTTTAAGAACAGCAGGGATTTATAAAGCTGTACCTCTGTCCGGTAAGGGCGGCAGTCCATATGTTCCAGCCAGCCGCTAAAAGCCACTGGCCCGCTCTGGACCACATCACGCTCCGGGTGGTAATACTCGTAGCAGTCCAGGTTCGCCGTGTTCAGAAGGTAGAGCATTTCCCGGACCTCATTTTCCGGCATATCATAGAACCGCAAAAGGGAGCGGTACAGATGGACATAGCCGGGTATCGAAACAATGGCATTCACCATAAAAAAATCCTCCTAAATAGCAGGTGCGGGAGCAGACAGCCCCCGCACCGGTTTCCAATATTCTTGTTAATTGTTTACAGCCGCCAGCTTTCCCATGACGATGAAGCGGCTCGCGCCTCCGGGCGTACAGGTGGAAAGAGTCAGCACCTTATCACTGGAAGTCACCGTAACATCGGTTTCAATGACAGACCGGCCCGCCATTTCAGAAAGCCATGTGGTGTAGGCACCGTCATCCTTCCAATTAAGACGCCAGGGGGAAGTGTCGCTACCGGACTCGCTGGGTCTTGCCACAAATGCCGTAAAAATTTCCACGACATAGCCGCCGCTAGGGGTGACAAAGTACATCTGCGGGTGTCCGTCAAAATAGCTCTGTTCGTCATACTCATTCAGCGCAGCGAACATGGAGCCGTCCCGCATGTTGTGGCCGTAGATAATGGTATTGCGGTCCGAAAAATCCTCCTGATTCTCATGGTCTGCAAACAGGCAGCCCGTCTTATTATAGGTGCCGTCATACAGATGGTGCAGGTAATACTCGTTATCATCTGCCTGCGTCACCGGGTAGTTAATGGCCGTATCAGGAAGGGTAAGCCATCCGATGATGTCCGGCCCGTTTTCCCGGAGCGCATCAAAATCCACTGTGGGGAGGATCACAGAAGGATCCTCCCCGGCAGGTTCCATTTCCGTATTATCGTCCTCCAGCGCTTCGGTCTGCTCCGGCAGCTCTACATGGGAAGCAATGTCCTCATAGGCTCCGGCGCTCTCTGAATACTGGCTAAGGTCGCATACCATCAGGAACCCGCTGCCAAGTGCCAGCAACCCACAGAGGGAAACCACCGCAATGCCAACAGCTTTTCTCTTTGGGGTATTTCTGCTGTACTTGCCCTTTTTGAAATAGACTGCGGCAAACAGCCCGCCGCCGATTACGGCCAGCGCCAGGAGCCCGCCATACAGAAAAATGAAATTGTCATCCCCGGTCTGCGGTACCGCTTTATCAGGATTAGACGGTGTGGACGGATTGGAAGGTGTTTTCGGATTATCCGGGTTATCCGGGGTAGTCGGTTTCTCCGGCTTTTCATTGAAGAACTGGACCGTCGCGGTTTCATCCGCCTTGATCTCCACGGTAGCAGCGTCGGGAATGATATAGTCCCTGCTTGCCCGGTTGGAGATTTCCGTTACGGTATAAATGCCAACACGCAGCCCTTTGACCTCGATCACGCCGGATTTCGGGCTGGTAAAGGTCTCACAGTAGGAGCCGTCCGCATTCTTAACTTCAAAAGCGAATCCATCCTTGCGCCCGTCGCTGGAATCCTTCGTGATTTTCAGATTTCCGCGGTATGCCTCATTGGTAAAGCCACGTCCGGCCTCGCCGTTTTCCACAACCGCCACCTGGCCGTCCTCGGTGATGGCAAAGTAGTAGGCGTTCTCGTCAAGCTGGTAGCCCTCCGGTGCCTTGCTTTCCTTCACAAAGTAGCCCTTTGCCAGAAGGCCCTCCGCGGTGTGGTAGCCCGCATCCGATTCTTTCAGTGTGCCGATCTTCGTATCTTCGGAATCAAATTCCTTGTTGCCGTTGGTGTCCTCATACAGCTCGAATACCGCGCCGGAGAGGAAACGCAGGAAGGTGTTGTTATCTTTCTTCTCCACAGAAGAAGGCTCGTCCACGGCTTCGGTTTTCATCACCTGCACGCTGCCGCGGATCAGGGTATTTTCCACTTTGATTTCAATGCGCTGGCCGTCCACACCGATATAGATATGGTGCTGCTGCGGGCTTACCGTATAAAGCGCCGGAGAGGAAATTTCCTTTACGATCCAGTGGCCGTAAGGGATATTCTCAAAGGCAAAGCTGCCATCCTCGGCGGTGGTGACAGTAAGCAGCGCGTTTTCCTCGGTAAATTCTTCCGTGTCCGGCCTGAATAATCCCATCAGTGCCCCGGATAGCTTCACATCTTCGCCGCCCTCCGGGTTTTCACCGACTTTCACGCCGTCCACACGCCCGCGCAGCAGGTCATTGGAAACAGCCTCGCCCTCATTTACAAGAATCTGCACCAGCGCCGCCTCCTGGCCGGCATACTCAAAGACAACCGGATATTCTGTATCGGAGAGGATATAGGCGCTGTTTGTGGTGCGTTCCTT
This sequence comes from Anaerotruncus sp. 1XD42-93, assembly GCF_009917605.1. Classification (NCBI taxonomy): domain Bacteria; kingdom Bacillati; phylum Bacillota; class Clostridia; order Eubacteriales; family Oscillospiraceae; genus Anaerotruncus; species Anaerotruncus sp. 1XD42-93. The sequence goes on from NZ_QZEG01000012.1 coordinate 70,475, forward strand.
CACATAGTAGCTGCCAAAAGGCAGGTCGGAAGCAAAGGAAGCGTCATAGCCGCCCGCCTCATTCGGGTCAATGGAAACCACTTCCAGGAGCCCGCCCGCCGGGATCACGCTGCCGTCAAGGGCCGTCAGGTCTGCGGAAGCATACAGGCCGAAAGAAATATCCTTGTATTCCTCATTCATGCCGAGCCCAAAAAGATCGTCCGTTTCCAATGCTTTAAGCAGGCTCACATCCACCTTCTGGCGCTCGTCATAAAGTCCGATGGCGGCCTGTGTCACTTCCACAGTTTCACCCGCATAAGTAAGCTCGGCATATTCCGGCTGGGTATTTAAGACCATCCCCTCCGGTGCCTGGCGTTCCTCCAGACGGTAACGGCCTAGGTACAAAAGTCCGCTCTGGGCGGTTCCATCCTCCCCGGTGGTAAGGGTTTCCACAACCGTATCTTTTGCCACCCTAAGCGTACCGTCGCCGGTATAAATATCTTCATCCGCGATCACGTCATAGACCGCACCCGGAAGCCCGGCCACTTCATATACCGGCTGGTACAGGCCATCGTTCTCCTGGTCGGAAGCGAATACCTCGCCGGTCTTGGTGATGGTAAGCTGCCCCTTCTGCGGCATATTGTACTGTGTAACCGTGACAACGGCCTCGCTGCCGTCAATGGTAAACGGCACCGGCTCGCTGGAAAGTACATAACCGTAGGGCGCTGCCACCTCGTAAAGCTCATAATCCCCGGTGTGCAGAGGCTCCGGCAGCATGAGCCAGCCTTCATCCGAAACATAGAACGTATCAAGGGTTTCCGGGTTCGGATAGTAAATATCCTGGGTGACAAATTCCCCGGTGGAGAGGTCCTTAATCTGGAAGCCCGTGCCCGTCATCGGGATAATATTACCGGTTTCCGCGTCGCATTTCTCCACACGCAGCCTTGCGGTAATGGTGCGGTTATTCAGGATATAGCTGTAAGTCTGTCCGTTGGAGGAAATAAAGACCGTAAAATCCGGGATAAACGCTTTGCCTTCTTCGCCGGCTGCCTGGTGGACCGTATAATGGCCATAAGGGAGCAATTTGGAGGAAGCAAAGCCGTCCCCATCGGTGGTGAGCAGATCGCGCTCACTTTCCTTTGCCGCGTCATAACTGCCCGCCGCCTTCAGGTAAACCTCAAAGACCGCACCGGCCTCCGGGCGCTCAATGACGCCTTCGTTGGGTTCGTCTGTATTTTCATCCCCGGACACATCCGGGTCCAGGTCGTCCGTATGCTTCACAAGCTGGATATTTCCGTAAATAACTGTTTCTGTCACCTGGTTCTCCGTGGTGTTCAGTTCCACTTCATACAGGGTCGGGGAAGCGCCCACCTCATAGACTGTATCGTTTAAGAGGTAGCCGGTGCTGGGATCAATCTCCCTCACCGTCCAGTTATCACCGCAGACATAGTATCGGGTCATAAAGCTGCCGTCCGGCCCGGTGGTGTAGGTGTCTACCAGCTCGCCATTGTTATAAATGCCATAAGTTGCACCGGCAAGGGTGGCGTCGCCCTGGGCGGTGCCGGTATCAGCGTCGCTCTTTACCACATGGACACGGAATTTTTTCAGGATATTGCTGAAATGCACCGTGGAGGTCTGGCCGCTTTCAATGGTGACATACTGTGCGGAAGGGGTCACATAGCGGTCCACCGGCAGCTCTTTCACCAGATAGGTGCCGGGCAGCAGCTTTTCTTTGATCTGCCCGTTTTCTCCGGTAGTGACGGTTTCCTCCACTTTATTTCCCAAAATGTCCGTACCTGAAATTTGGAAAGAAATCCCGGACACAATACCGTCCTCGCTGGTCTTAACGATCTTTGCGGTGCCGTAGGTCTCGGTCTTGATCTTTACAAAGAAGGAAACCGGGTCACTGGCGCCGGTCATCATGGTCTGGTAGCCAGGCCTCCCCCAGATCAGCATATCGTTGGCAACCGGAATATCCTTTCGGAATTCAAAGGTGACGGGGTCCATAATCATGTTCTTACTGGTGAAGGTGTACTTGTTCCCGTTTCTTGTGACAGAAACGCCGCTGCCTTTCAAAGTCTCCAGATTGATTTTCAGGTTATTGGTGTCCGTGACAGTCAGGGTGTAAACTTTTTTCTCCGTGTTCCATTTCAGCTCCAGCTCCGGTGCCTCGCTTTTCTTCGTGGAAGTAAAAGAGGGAACTGTGGAATGGGAAGCAACCTGTGAAAGAATCCAGTTGTAGGCTTTTTCCGCAGGACGTCCGGCAATCACGCTGAAATACTGGTTGGCGTCTGCATGGCCGTTCCCGTGACGGCTGTATGGGTCGCTCCGAAGCTGCTGTTGGTACTCCCAGAGGATGATCTGCGTCGCCATTTTATAATCGTCCTCGTTAATGCCGGACACAGGGAGGGAAGCGCCGGGTTTCCAGCCGTAGATGGCCGTGAGGGTGATCCCCCGTCTTGCCTCGGAAGGGAGAAGGTTTAAGTAATTGCTGTTGGTGCCGCTTTCCGATGTATAGGTATTGTCAGAAGTGTTATAGGCAACACCGCTTTCTACACAATAAACATGGTGGCTCACCCCGTCCGAATCCGTCAGCATATAATGCCGGTAGGCGCTGCCCCCGGAGCTGGTATGCACATCCATCGTTCCGTCAGAATTGTAAACCAGATAGGTGTAGGGCGCAGGGCTGTAATAATGCTGCCCATCGGAGCCGACATACTGGTCGCCGAGCCAGGAGCTTGCCTTCTGGCCCACGGAGGCGGCAAATGCCTGGGAGGGGAATACCCCACAGAGGCATACTGCGCAGAGCAGGAGCGCCAGGAGCCTTTTCAGGCCGTGCTTTTTCATATTTACCATAGAAATCCTCGCTTTCTTATATTTGATTGGAATACAAAAGGACAGCTTTACTCGCTGTCCTCCTGTTCCTTATTGATCCTGTCGTCAAAATCATCTTCGGAGAGATATTCCGGCTCTCCATAGGCTTCATCCGGGTCAAAGCCTTCGCCGTACCCGTCATCCAGGGAATCCTCGTCATCCTCTGCCTGCTGCTTCGGACGGACGATCTTCACATAATAGCCAACGCCTCCTACCGCAAGCAAGGCAACGATAATGAAGATAATCGTTCCAGCGCTGCCGTTGTCCTTTTTCGGCTGTTCAGTCTGTGCGGGTTCCTCTGTTTCCGCAGGTTTTTCCTTTCCGGTGCAGCCTTTCAGGTCATTTTTGCATACCGGGCAGGCGGTATTGACTTCGCCGGCCTCGCATTTATCCGTACAGGTGCAGACATCCTCTGCCGGGATCACGCTCATGGTGCCCTCGTTCTTTTCCGCCAGAGCCCTCAGGTCAGCTTCGGTAACACCGTTCAGGAAGTAGACATTATTATCGTCCCGCTTTCCATCAATGATAAGATAGAACACATTCCCGGCCTCGGTGGTGATCGTGTAAAACTGCTTATCGTCACCTTCGCCGGTGGCCGTATCTAACACTGTGCCGGTGCCATCCGGGGTAAACGCACCATCCGGGATGGAGGAAGTGTTTCCTGTTTCCCCCTGGGAATTGGAATTGCCGCCATTTGTGCCGGAGGCTGTATTGCTGCCGGTATTGGTACCCGTATTAGAACCGTTCCCGGAATTATTACCGCCGGAATTGCTGCTTTGGGCGTTATGATTGGTACTGCCGGAAGAAGCGGACGGTTTCTGTGTCGGTTTTACAGCCGCCGTGCCGCTCTGGTTCTGTCCTGTTTGGGAAGGATTTTGGGGTTCTTTCGGTTCCTCATAATAGGGATTCTCAAACTTCACGGTCTTTGAGTGTCAGCGCCAGTAATAAAATGAAAGAAAACGCCGAGGAAAAAATGTAGTTTTGTGGCGGAGGAGGCGAAAAAAAGATAGACTCCCAAGAGGGCGAAAAAGAGCCCGGAAAGGGAGTCAGGAAATGAAAGGAGCACAGTGGATGGATATCCGAAGCGACA
>NZ_QZEG01000130.1:0-2714 GCF_009917605.1 Anaerotruncus sp. 1XD42-93
CGCGCTTCGGACCGTAGGTCCGAGAAGTCCCCCGAAGAAGGGCGCTTGCGCCCCGGAAGTTTGGTCGGGAACCCAAACTTCCGTTGCCTTTGAGCCAAAACAAAAACGCCGCCCCAAAGGCGGCGTCCTCAGGCTCGGCGTTTCATCAACTGGACATCAAAAGCATTTTGTGCGGCAACATCTTCAACAGATTTGATGGTGTTCTCGAGCCGCTCCACTTTTTGACTCACAGCTTCAACAACATCCACAATTTCAGAGCGGGTAGCTTGGAAGCCTTTTTCCATTTTATTGTGAAGGGCTCTCACGTCAGTTTTCAATTCTGTGATGTCAGCCCGCATCTGAGCCTGCTCGGATTTCAGGGTAGTGACGTCGGTTCTCAGGTCCGCGATGTCAGCGCGCATCTGTGCCTGCTCAGATTTCAGGGTAGTGACGTCGGTTCTCAGGTCCGCGATGTCAGCCCGCATCTGCGCCTGCTCAGATTTCAGGGTAGTGACGTCGGTTCTCAGGTCCGCGATGTCGGCGCGCATCTGAGCCTGCTCGGATTTCAGGGTAGTGACGTCGGTTCTCAGGTCCGCGATGTCGGCGCGCATCTGTGCCTGCTCAGATTTCAGGGTAGTGACGTCGGTTCTCAGGTCCGCGATATCGGCGCGCATCTGCGCCTGCTCAGATTTCAATTCTGTGATATCGGCGCGCATCTGTGCCTGCTCAGATTTCAATTCTGTGATATCGGCGCGCATCTGCGCCTGCTCAGATTTCAATTCTGTGATATCGGCGCGCATCTGCGCCTGCTCAGACTTTAGGTCTGTGATATCGGCGCGCATCTGCGCCTGCCCTGACTTCAGATCGGTGATATTGGTCTGCATCTGCACGAGAATTTCAAGGATTTTCTCTTCGTTGTTCATGTCCGGTCCCTCCTCTCTTTATGAGTATAGCACAGATGAGAGGGGCGGTCAACCAGATATAAGGGGAGCGCCGCGGTCCACAGGGCAGGTCTGCGCTCTGCTTTGGCTGGGAGGGCGCGTCCCGGCAGATAAAAAATCAGCACAATCGGTGGACAAAGCGGAAGGAACCCTTTATAATAGGGACATAAGAACCAAAGGAGGAGACAGACAGATGGAAAAATCGGCGGTATACTTTACCGATCTGCGGGTAACCGTGGGGACGAGCCTTCTGGACAAGCTGAAAAAGCTGCTGCAAAAAGCGGGAATTGGGGAGATCGACTTTGACGGCAAGCTGACCGCAATCAAGATCAACTTCGGAGAGCCGGGGAATCTGGCGTATCTGCGGCCGAACTACGCGAAGGCGGTCGCGGATCTGGTAAAGGAGCTGGGCGGGGTGCCGTTCCTGACCGACTGCAACACCCTGTATGTCGGACGCCGCAAAAATGCGCTCGAGCATCTGGAGGCGGCATATGAAAATGGGTTCAGCCCGTTTTCGACCGGATGCCACGTCCTGATTGCTGACGGCCTCAAGGGGACCGATGATGTTTCGGTACCGGTCGAGGGCGGCACGATGGTAAAAGAGGCGAAGATCGGCCGCGCGATTATGGATGCGGATGTCTTTCTGAGCCTGAACCATTTCAAGGGCCACGAGCTGACCGGTTTTGGCGGTGCGATCAAAAATATCGGGATGGGCTGCGGCAGCCGGGCCGGGAAGATGGAGCAGCACAAGAGCGGCAAGCCGACGGTTGCCCAGGCGCTCTGCCGGGGCTGCGGGCTGTGCGCGAAACTCTGTGCACAGGCGGCGATCTCGTACGACAGCGCGCGCAAAGCCTCGATCGACCACGACCGGTGCGTCGGCTGCGGGCGGTGCATCGGGGTCTGCAATTTCGACGCGATCGCCAACCACAACGACAGCGCCAACGATGACCTCTGCGTTAAGATGGCCGAGTACACCAAGGCGGTACTGGCGGGGCGTCCGCATTTCCACATCAACCTCGTGATCGACGTTTCCCCTTACTGCGACTGCCACGCCGAAAACGATCTGCCGATCCTCCCCGATGTTGGGATGTTCGCCAGCTTTGACCCGGTCGCGCTCGATCAGGCGTGTGTCGATGCCTGCAACCGCGCCGAGCCGATCCCCGGAAGCCGCCTCACCGACCTTTGTTCGGCCGCTGGGTTCCACGACCGTCACGACCATTTCCACAACAGTATGCCCGAAACCAACTGGGAAACCACCCTCGCGCACGCTGAAAAAATCGGGATCGGCAGCCGTCAGTATGAGCTGATCACTGTCAAATAAAAAAGAGGGGGAAACCCCTCCTTTTTTCTTCCCTTCGCGCAACGCTTTGGAGTGGGATTTCTCCTCTTCTTGACCGGGAAACACTTCCATGGTAGAATGGGGACAAGGTGCTGCCACAACGGTTGCAGGCGGTTGGCCCCCTTGAAGAAAGGGGGAGATGCTTATGGTTACATACGAAGGGCTATTTGCTTTTTGTCTCGTAATTATCAGCGTGATTGCTCTGGTTCAGGGCAAACAAAAATAACCGCCACCCTTCCAAAGTGCTGCGGTTATTTCCGTAAACCTAGAGGGGCTGACCGTCTGCCGGCAGCACCTTTCTTTATCTTTATTATATCCCGCAATCCGGGCGCTGTCAAGCGCCTTTTTTCTTGACTGGAAAGCATCTCCATGGTAGAATAAGGACAAGGTGCTGCCACAACGGTTGCAGGCGGTTGGCCCCCTTGAAGAAAGGGGGAGATGCTTATGGTTACATA
>NZ_QZEG01000131.1:0-2665 GCF_009917605.1 Anaerotruncus sp. 1XD42-93
AGCTTTCCTGACGCTTGCCAATATGCAACAGCCGCCTATCTCCGGCAGACAATCCTGACGGCAAAGGCACGTCACCCGAAAGACCTATTTTTGTACGTCAAAAAGATGATAGAGAATGACGAATAAGCCCGGAAAATGGCGGTTTTCCGGGCTTTTACTCACCGTGAGTAAAGCAGTCACTTGTCGGTCGGTATCTGGTACGGGCGGCGGACAATCTTCTCGATTTCCTCTGGTGTCAATTCGCCCCGCCGCTCCCGTTCCATGAGTTCTTTCCAGTCCTCTGGCGGCTCTATGCCGTCAATCACTATGTCGCTCAATAAATATCTGTTTTCCATTCAGTTCCTTTCTGGAATCCTTGCCCGGACGTACTCTAAACCGTCTCCCCTATAGGGGGTGTCTACCAGATACCAGAGGCCGCTGTAGTCCATTTCGATTCTGGTGGGAACCCATTCCCCCTCAACCATGACTTCCATGCACTCGCCACAATGAAAGCCGTCACGCTCCCAAAGGTCGGAAATTAGCAGTCCATAGCGTTTGTTGTCGGAATTGTACCCTAATCTTCCCTCTTTCATGCTTTCTCTCCTTTCGTTTGCTCCCGGCTCTGCTTGCGGTTCAGCTTCTTGTCCTCCTGCAAGGCGTACTGGCTGACAATCTCGCTGATGGACTGTTGCCGTGCTTGGGATATTCTTTCCAGACAGTCCCTTACCTCGGAACTGACGGTAAGGCACATTTTCTGTTTGGTGGGTAGCCCGGTCTTTGGTCTTGCCATGGTGTATTTCTCCTTTCTGTATTATAATATATATTTTAATTCGGGTTTCTATATGTATAATATACCATATTATAATACAGATGTCAATAGGGCATTAAGAAAATTTTACCCCTTATTTTAATATATATTAAAATACATACGTTTATCATGCCTGGCTGTACATACAATGTTCATACATATTATAATATATATTCAAATATTCTAATACATATTTTATCATGTATTAAAATATATATTATAATATTATCTATTTTGTGCCTGGCTTATCCGGCGCCGGGGCGGTGTAGCGGTGTACCGTCTGACCGATACAGTGTGTACTGGTGTACTGTTACACCGTGGCCGGTGCGGGGGGAGAAGTGCAGAGGGGGAACCCCCTTTGCCACAGAGGACTTTACGAAGTAAAGTATCCTGTGTTATACTTTACAAGTAAAGCATGGACAAGACAAGGGGGCTTGAATAAGAATGAGTTACGCAGTAGTTAGGGTGCAGAAGATGACCAGAGGGGCAATCAAGGGCATAGAGATTCATGACCGCCGTGAGAAAGACCATAGCCTGACGAACCCGGATATTGACTTCTCAAAGTCCGGGGAAAATTACGACTTATGCCCTGCCCAAAATGAATCCTTTTCCGAAGCCGTCCAGAGACGCATAGAACAGCTTGATTTGAAAAGGGCGGTGCGGAAAGATGCCGTTCTGATGGCGCAAGTTATAGTGACCTCTGACGGTGCTTTTTTTGACGGTCTGAAAGACGTTGACGAAGATGCCTACAATGCGTGGGCTGAACGGCGGGCAAGCTGTTCCCATGAAGCATATATATCTGGCGTTCCTTTCACGGAGGACTATATCGGGGGGTTGAGTGATTCGCCGCCAATGCAGGCTGACCGCTCACGGCAGTTTTTTCAAGACGCATACGACTTTCTGGCGGAGCGGTACGGTCGTGAGAACGTCATATCCGCTACCGTTCATCTGGACGAAGCTACTCCGCACATGCACTTCAATTTCGTCCCGGTTACTCCTGATGGGCGGCTGTCTGCCAAAGACGTGCTGACGAAGCAGAGCCTGACCGAACAGCAGACGGCTTTCCATGAAGCTGTAGGGGCAAAGTACGGCTTACAGAGGGGAGAGCCAAAGGGGAGCGGCAAGCGCAGACAGCATATGGAGACGGCAGAGTACAAGGCATACGCCGCAGAACTCGCAGAAGCCCGGCAGAGGGCAGAGACGGCACAGAGGGCTACGCAAGCCCTTGATAGCCGTGTACACGTCCTACAAGGCGATGTAAAAGCCTTAGAGGGACAGCGGGAGCGGCTGTCCGCTGACCTTGCGGAGACTTCCCAGAGAGCCGGAGAAGCCCACCAGAGGGCGGCACAAGAGCAGGGGGCAGTAAAGGCACTGGAGAGCCGCAGGGACGCTCTGCGGGACGAAGTAGGGGGCTTGCAGCGGGAAGTGGCCGTCTTGGAGCAGAACCGGGACAAGCTGCTTGCCCAGTCCCCCGGTTGGAGCCTTGCCGAAGTGAAGAAACAAGTCGAAATTGATAGAAAATTGTCACGTTTGGAGCAGTTGGAGCGGTTTCTGGACGCTCATTTCCCCCGGTGGCGGGACTTGTTCCAGACATTCCAGAGACAGCAGGGCAGGGACAGGGATACCGGGCGGGACAGATAGTGACAGTCGGCTTTTTCGTCATTTTTCACAACAAAACCGTTCTGCAGGGGAGCGGATTGGCCGGGGCCGCGGCGGGTTTTCTTGTTCAATATGCCGAAATTGAAGTTTTCGTGTAATATTTTGTCGTTTCGTGTCATGTACAGTATAGGAGCGGTAAAAAAGAAAAAGAGGGGTGGCGGTGTAATGGCACACTCCTTGACCCTCTATTTCGCCTTTATTTGCCCTCTGGACGGCTTT
>NZ_QZEG01000132.1:0-2643 GCF_009917605.1 Anaerotruncus sp. 1XD42-93
ATGCCAAAACTGGCGCAGGCGGCGGGCGTGACCGAGGAACTGAAAGCCCGCGACATGATGCAGTGGGTGGGGCAAATCAAAACTTTTGGATTTGGCCTACCCAGCGCAGTTGATTTTCGGCTTTCAGCCGCTCCGTCACGCCCTGACGCTCTGCCATGTCCTTTATGAGCCGTTCCATCATCTCGTTTGCGGACTGGTCGATTTCTTCAAGGTGCCCTGCCAGCTTATCGGACAATACAAGCTGAGAATAAATTGCCCGTCTGTGCTCTTTCAGATACCTCCACCTCATTCTGCCGTACTTGCCGATGTTCGGGCTGGCTGGGGGAGCAAGGCAGGGGAAATAATAGTCTCCGATAAGCTCGTAGCTGATACCTGTTCTTTCGTCTTTGATGAAGTGTTCCATTGTGCGTTCTCCTTTGCTTTTTTGTCGTGATAGGCTTTCAAGGTAACTTGATTGTGCTTCTCTTTGCGGCACTTATCGGAGCAAAGTGTCTGCTGGCTGTGCGTAGGCCAGAACAGCTTGCCGCACACAGCACATTTGCGCTGGCGGTAATAATGCTCTCCACGCTCCGCTTCCCGTTCTGCCTTTTTCTTATCCTGCCTTGCCTGATAACAGCACTCGTCAGAGCAGAATATCTGCCGGTTGCTTGCCGGGGTAAACTCCCTGCCGCAATGGGGGCAGACCTTCGGGGGGACAGACACGCCGCCGTTCGCCGCAATCTTCGCCGCCTTGCGCTTCTCCCGATATGCCTTTTCCCTGGCCCGCTGGCGGGCTAACCGTTCCTTTTCAGCCTGTTCCTCCTGCGCCCTGATTTCCTCTAACTCCTGTTCGGTGTAGGCAATATCGACTTTCCCGACATAGTTGAAGTAAATATCGACCTTTTGCGTCCGGGCCTTTCCCGTCCCCGCCGTTTCATAGACAACGATCTTGTCAACGAGTTCGGAGAACATCATATCGGTCACTTCGGCGGGGTCTTTATATTTCCGTATCAGGGAAATGAAATGCTCAATATCAAGGGGCTTTGTCTTTTCTTCCGCAACGGCGGCTTTCAGCTTGTCCATCCTGGCTTCAAGGTCTGCCTGTTCGCTGTCATACTGCGCCGAAAGCTGCTTGTACTGCCTTTCGGGGAGCAGGCCGGACATGAGATTTTCATACAACCCCCGCACAAGTCTGGAAAGCTCGTCATATCGGGTCTGCAATCGCTTCAATTCCTGCTTGCTTTGCTGGGGCTTCGCTTCCTGCTTGTCGGCCCACAGGGATTGAAGTTCCGCCGCAAACGCTTCCTCGTCTTGCAGGACAAACCGTGAAAGCCGTTTGACCGCAGACAGGAGCAGGGCTTCCACATTGTTGGCGCTGATGGAGTGGGCCGTACAGGTGTTGATCTGGCTGGCGTACCCGCCGCAGCGGAAAGAGTGCTGAATGGAGCCGTCTTTCTTACTGTGATGGGTCTGCAAGGTCATACGTCTGCCGCAATCGGCGCAATAAAGGTAGCCGCTCAGACGGTTATATTGACTGCCCCAGGGGGAGGCCCGCTCTACCCGCTTTATTCTGCGGTGAACGCTGTCCCACAGCTCTTGCGAAATGATGGCCTCATGCGTATTGGGAAACACATACTGTTCCGCTTCATCGGTTTCCCTGCGCTTGTGCAGCTTGAAGTTCGTGACAACAGACCTGTGCAGGACGGTGTGTCCAAGGTATTCCTGCCGCTTCAAAATCTTCTGAACCGCTGACAGCGACCAGAGATATTTGTCCGTGTATTTCTGCCCATGGTACTGTTCTGGATGGTTTTCCTTTGCGTGGGCGGCAGGGATTAAGACCTTTTCCTCGGTCAGTATGGCGGCGATTGTCCGTGAGCTTTTGCCCTCGTTGGCAAGCTGGAAGATATGCCGCACCACCTCGGCGGCGACCGGGTCAACGACAAGCGTCTGCTTATCGCCCTCCACCCGGTTATAGCCATAGGGAATACTGCCCGAACAACGCTTCCCGTCTTTCATGCGTGAATCGAATACCGCCCGAATCTTATTACTCGTGTCTTTGGCATAATATTCGTTCATTATATTCAAAAACGGGGCAAAATCGTTCTCAGAGGTGCTATTACTGTCAATGCCGTTGTTTATGGCAATAAAGCGCACATCTTTCTGAGGGAGCAGGATTTCCGTATAAAATCCTACTTGCAGGTAATTTCTTCCAAACCTGCTCATGTCTTTTACGATAATCGTGCCGATGTTCCCGGCCTCCGCTTCGGCTATCATTTCCATGAAGCCAGGACGGTTGAAATTAACTCCAGAATAACCGTCATCCGTAAAATGGCGAATGGCGGTGAAGCCATTTTTACGGGCGTAATCCTCCAGATATTTCTTTTGATTGGTGATTGAATTTGACTCCCCAACCAGGTCATCATCTCTTGAAAGGCGCTCGTAAAGGGCTGTAATCCTCGCTTTTCCTGCCTTTTTTGACATTTTTTACACCTCCGTTTCTGTATGTAGATTTTCAGTTTAGAGAAGTTAGTTTTACCGTCTGGAAAAAGTATATCCCTCCGGGGCCAGTTCCAGGGCTGTCACCGTTTCCCCAAAGCGGCTGGCCCAGCAGTCGAAATGGGTCATGTTCAATTCCTGGAGCCGCTCATACTGGAGGTAGCGTTG
>NZ_QZEG01000133.1:0-2619 GCF_009917605.1 Anaerotruncus sp. 1XD42-93
GGGGTAATCTCGCCGGGGACAAAGGACTGCCGGACATGGTAGGCCAGCACATCGTCCGCGCCCCGTACCCGTCCGGTAGCAGAAATGTACTCCCGTTTTGACAGCAGAAACTCGGCGTCGGCTACCCGGCTGTCACACGCAAAGCCGGTGACGAGCCTGCCGTTATCTGTCTTTTGCGGGTTGGATACATAGTCGATAATGTCACTGACCGCCTGACTTTCGGTGCGGCCTTTGCCAATGTGCAGCGGCATGATGCGTGTGGTTGTCATGATGGAATCCTCCTCTCAAAAAAATAACGGCCTGATGAACAAGCCGTTGCTGGTTATTCAAAGTATGTCATAGGGAAAATCTGTGAAATCTCCGTTTGGTTCATCCTCCTCGAACCGGGCTGGCGAAAAGCGCATTTCATATTGTTCCTTTGCGAGCGCCCGAATGTCCGGGCGTTTATCGTGCATCTTCTTTTTCAGCCAGGAAATCTGCTCCTTTGAAAGCCGCCAGGGGAGATTCAGCAGGCGGTTCATTGCCGCCATTTCAGATTTCTTTTCCGGCGGCAGGGAGGCGCACGTTTTGCAGATATGCGCCGCATGGCCTTTACCCGAAAACTTTTCGTTTGATTTATACTCACCGCAGATTTTGCAGTAATGCCCGCGCTTTTTCATTCCGATTCACTGTCCTCTGTCAGAGCATACAAACGGTGGACCGCCCCCATAACGGTGTTCCATTCCAGATCAGCCGCATAGGAAAATTTCCTGCGGTAAGCGGACCAAAGCGCCTGCATCGCATGGCTGTTTTCTACTTCAGAAAACACTTCCTTCGCTTCTTTCAAATGCCCCTCGGTTCCGCGCTTGCGGGCGGTAGCAAGGAGCGCGTGGCGGAGAATATCGGAATCCAGCGATCTTCCATGAAGCTGTTCCAGAATGTAGAGGTCATAAAAATCCCTCATACGGGTGTTTGTTATGGTCCGGGCAATCATTGTTTCCAGCTTTTCCGCGAGTACGGTTTCCAGATTGTACGCCCAAATATCAATGGAGCGTTCCTCCAGCATAAGCCGGAACCTGTACCGGACTGCCCTCGGCGTAATCACATCCCCGGTAGAAATATCAATTTTCAGCGGCGTCACCACCCCGTCAAAGACTGTGGCCATGCTGACCCGAATCCCCGGATACTCGGCCTCGTCCATGATTTCCGAAATGCTTTTCACCTGGAACTCCACACCGTCCTCAATGGGGACTGCTATGATAGAGGACATCAGATTTTCAATGTCCTCCACATTCACGCTGGCCCCTCTGACGGTTGCGTCTAAATCCATTGTAGACCGGGCATCCAACCCTACCATTGCGGCAACCAGCATCCCGCCTTTCAAAATAAAGTTATCCCGATATTCAGAAAGGGAAATACGTTCCAGGAAACGCTCCATCATATAGTTCCGCATCAAAATCTGTGCGTCCGCCGATTTCTCCTTTGCGAGATTGCGGATCAAATCTTTCAGCTGCCTTGCTGTCTTTATCATAATAGCACCTCCAAATACTGCCGCAAAATTTTTTCAACCCGGAACAGCCCTGCATACTGCATCAGCCTCCGCAGGTTTTTCTCTTTCCTGCGGGCGTACATTTTGAGCGCCCCTTGAAATGTCTGCATCTCAATGCTGCTCCGGCAGCGAAGCAGGTCGCAGATGGTCCGCTCCATATCATAAGCCGGAACCGTATGCCCGAAAGGAGTTTGAGCCGTACTCTTTCCGACGTCATGCAGCTCCGGTTTTATGGTGTAGACCAAAATCCCGTCCGCTTTCAATCTGGTCGTGCTGTATCCCCGTCTGACGGTAATGGAATAGGGGGAAGGCTCCCGGTCGGTCAGATCATGGAAAAACAGCGCCGTTTCATGAGAAAAAATCCCCTGGCTGCATCGTAAATGGAGCAGGTACATCCCATCGACCCAGGCATCCGGCGATACATAAACCCCATGTGCCGCCTGTTCCAATTCTTTTTCCTTCACATAGTTGTAAAAAACGGATTTTGGAATTCCCCGTTTCACCACCTCTGATGTTTGGAGCATACCGTGTTGTCCCTCTAAAATCGTGTCCAGCTGTTCAAACTGTGTCATGCCCTCACTTCCTTTCGTGCTACTATTATACATGATTGTAGCACGAAAGTAAATAGCGGCAAAAAGAAAAAGCGGAGGAAGGCGCGGCGAAGAACGCCGTTCCTCCCTCCGCAGATGGAGCAAACTATCCGGTCAGGAGAGCTTGGCAAGCTGGGCCAGTATCTTCTGCACACCGTCCCAAAGCTGTTCCTGCCGCTGGGATATATCCTCCAAATCAGCGTCATAAACCCGCCCTATTTCATGCACTTTACGGGTCAGCTGGTTCAGGTTGTTGCTGGAATAACGCATCAGGGACACCAGCTCCTTCAGCTCCGGCAAATCCAGCTTTACCACATACCCGTCCAGCGCCATTTTCCGCAGGTAGGCTTCCCGGTTGACGGTTCCAAGCTGGGACATTTTCTGCTCAATCAGGGCCAGCTCCTCCGGGGAAACCCGGAAATTCACCTGTACCTCCCGTTTCCGCTTTGCCGCGCTCATCGTTCCGGTTCCCGTTTCTTAGGGGCGGCGGGTCTGCGTTCC
>NZ_QZEG01000134.1:0-2615 GCF_009917605.1 Anaerotruncus sp. 1XD42-93
GGAGAACGAACCGTCATAGACGGTCAAAGACACCAGGACATTAAAATTTACTACCGCTTTGTTGGGCTGGTATGATCGGGCAAAAAAAGCGCCTGACCGCATCAGCAGCCAGACGGAAACATTCTGTAACAGCAGCGATATTTGATTGTTGCACACTGATTTGTCGAATTGGAGAGAAATTAGCAGTTTACCCCTCCCAAATACCTCGTGTTCTTCAGGATATTCTTGAACGGGGCAATATCGTTGTTATCCCGCAGGGTGTCGATACCGTCATTCATGGCGATATAGCGGACACCGTTTCTTGGGAAAAAGTCCTCAATCAAATGCCCGGTTTGCAGATAGTTCCGCCCCAGTCGGCTGAGGTCTTTCGTGATGACAAGGTTGATTTGCCTGCGCTCAATGGCTCTCAACATTCTCTGTAAATCAGGACGCTCCATATTAAGACCTGTGAAGCCATCGTCCTGATAGACTGCCACAACCTCCCATCCCTGCTTTTCGCAGTATTTTTCCAGCATATCACGCTGGTTTGCGATACTGGCACTTTCGCCTTGCAGGTCATCGTCCTTTGACAGTCTGCAATAGACCGCTGCACGATAGCCCCCGGCAAGTGCCGAACCGATTGTTCTGTATTCCATTTCGTTCATCATAGCCATTTACCCACACAATCCAGACGGTATCTGGCTCTTTTGAACCTCATCTTCATTATACTTCAAATCTTTCTTTTTAGCAAGATATTCTTTTGAATTTGTCTTTCCATATTTCTGGGAAATCAGGCTGACGAACACATCGGTTGCGTCAAGCTCCCCGTCAAACACAGTAGTCACATGAATCTCTGTTTTGTTTTTTGCCATAGGCAGTTATCCTCCATACATGAAAATAGCCAGACAGAGGGTGTCGGCAACGAAGTCCGGCAACGGGCTTCAAAAGACCTTGCAAACAATCTCAATCTGGCGATGGTTACTATTTATATTTTTCTTTTATTTTTCTGTTGTTTTGGTTGTCATAGGGGAGAAAAGCCCGCAGTTATGGGATTTTCTCCGGCAACCGGCTCGGCAACGGGATAGCAACAGGGTGTGCAACAGGCTGTCATTTTCAGAATGGAAGCTCCATCTGTTCTGTGACCTCCACAAAACCGTCCACCATTTTTTCAGACGGGTTGCCGGAGTCCGTTGCCGGGTTTTCACGCTCCCAGCCCTTTTGTCTGCCATATTCTGAAAACATTCTTGGATTCGGGAAGTACCGCCAGCCGGAAATGCACTGGTTCATAATCTCGTTGATTTCCCGGATTTCCCATTGCTTCGGTTCGTCAAAGGCATGGTTCAAGGCTTCCTTGTAGAGCTGCTTGGAACAGACCATGCTCCCGGTGTACTTATCAAGATACGCCTGTATCATTCCGGCTTTGGTGTCCTCCGGCATAAAATCCCGCTGGTGTTCTTTGAGATACCGCTGCATGGCGGGGCTGAAAGCCAGCTTGAACCTGCCGCTTCGGTAAATCTCCATCGCTTCCGCCCACATCTGCTCGATATAGGCTCTGGAAGCGGCTTCGTCCTCCAAAATGTGAACCTCGGCTTGCTCCGGGTACACCATGACGGGGATAAAGCGGCGGTTGCCGGAACGGTCAAGGGGAAGAAAATCAAGGGCATTGGAAGTGCCGCCAAACACGCACTGACGGGGGCGGTCTGCCGGGTGGGTTTCATAGGGTATCTTGTAAACCTCTTTCTGCCGGCTTAAAAATGACTTGATTTCCTCAATGCTCTTGGCGTTTGCGGTTGCCATCATTTCCGACATTTCGATAATCCAGTGACCTTGCAGCTTGCGGTACACATTGTCATCGTCCAGCTTCCGCAAATCATCGGAGAACCACTCGTCCCGGATTGCCAGCAGACGGAAGAAGGTGGACTTGCCAGCCCCCTGACCGCCTACCAGACAAAGCATGATTTCAAACTTGCACCCCGGCTGAAAGGCTCGTGAGATTGCACCCAGCAGGAACAGCTTCAACGCTTCATAGGTGTAATCGTCTGCGTCAGCCCCCAGAAAGTGCCGCAGGCAGAAGCGGATTCGCTCTGTCCCGTCCCACACAAGGGAACTTAAATAATCCCGGATGGGGTGGTACTTGTTTTCATTCGCCACAATCCCGATGGCGTTATCAATCTTTTTCTCATTGGTAAGCCCGTAGGTTTCTTCCAGATAGAGAAGCAGATACTTCATATCTGTATCGTTCAGGGGGGTGCTTTCCCTGTGGAAGCCGATGGGCTTTATGATGTCCTTGCGGTCAGTCAGGATATTGTATGCGATAGCCCCGGAAAGCAGCGGGTCACGCTGGAATACAGTCAGGCAGTTCCGTATACTCTGACGGACGCCGCCTTTCTCGGTAGTTTCCAGCCCCTCCTTGATTTCCTCAATGCTCTGGGGTGGCTGCATGGCGTTCATGGTGTTTTTTAGTTCTTGCTGCGTTGTCAGCGCCAGTAATAAAATGAAAGAAAACGCCGAGGAAAAAATGTAGTTTTGTGGCGGAGGTGAAGGGAAAAGGATAGACTCCCAATCAGGGCGAAAAAGAGCCCGGAAAGGGAGTCAGGAAATGAAAGGAGCACAGTGGATGGATATCCGAAGCGACA
>NZ_QZEG01000135.1:0-2615 GCF_009917605.1 Anaerotruncus sp. 1XD42-93
TCGTAGAGTAGGAAAGAGCCGCCTTACCGCATTACTGCGGCAGGTTTGCCCAGACCCCTCCCAGAACCGGACTTACACCTCTCGATGTATCCGGCTCGCCATCATTGTTTCAAACTATGGAAATTCAAGGGTGATGGATTTTATAATGACAGTCTTTGCATACGGCTAATGTTTTCCGCCTTTTGGCTATCATTACAATTTCCCATTGCTGTTTTCCTTTGAGGTTCTTCACTTTGTTTACATGGTGCATAGCAAGAGGAGTATTCGTTTTCCCGCATAACTCGCAGATTCCCGCAGACAATCTCTTTTCGAGGGTAGTCCTGGTTCCTGCGTGTCTGATTGCGTACTCAACAATCACGTCGTTGAAACGATCACTGTCTTTACAGTCCATATACTTTGCGAAAGTCCGGTATTTCTGTTGTCCCTTGGCGGTGTTATACGGGATGCCCCAGTCACCGCTGCCGGTGCGGAACTGTTCCCTGATTTTTCTGCTGGTGCTTTTGTGTTTGCCCGCAAGGGTTTTCAGACAGCTATACTCCATAAGATAAGCGAAATAGTTCAGACTTGTGAAGTTGCTGGCAATGCTGTAGTAATTGCAAATACCTCTGAGTTCGGAGTTGTACGTATCTATGATTTCTAAATTCGTACATCTGTAAAGATACTTTCTTGCTATGTACTCGATTTTACCGTCATGCGTTTGCTTAATGATTGCTTTGTCGAATAGGAACGGCATGATTTTATCCGCGAACGGTACATTCAGTTCCACAGTATAATTCAATGTGCGCTTTAAGCATCTGTCGGTGGGCTTTACTTTACCGTCCCGTCTTACTCGAACATCGTAACCCAGAAATCTTGCGTATTGGTTGCTGTGCGTTATCAGTGTTTTTTCTTCGGACAATTCCATTTTGAGATGTTCACTGATAAAGTCCGAAAACTGCCGTTTTATGTGTTCACAGTCCGATTTATCACCCTTAACTCCAATGATGAAGTCATCTGCATAGCGGATATATTTCATCACTTTGTCCGTTTTGGAGGAGCAGGGGACTTTGCGCAACTCGGATTTTAAGGATTTCACTCTTTTCAAGAGTTCGACTTTTTTCTGCCCCGTCGCCGTTTTCAGCAATTTTTGCGCATAGTCCTTTTTGCACTGGATTTTGGCATATTCGGGAGTGCGAACTCTATCTCTCGGCTTGTAAAACGCCCTTGCAACCTTTTCTGCAAACTTGTCAAGCTCATTCAGGTATATATTGGAGAGCAGCGGCGATATGATGCCGCCTTGGGGACAGCCGGAGTATGTAGTATGATACTTCCAATCCTCCATATATCCCGCTTTAAGAAACTTCCAAATGAGCTTTATCAGCCGCGCGTCCTTGATTTTGGAGCTGATAACACCAACGAGTACCTGGTGGTCGATATTGTCAAAGCACCCCTTAATGTCGCCTTCTATGAACCACGATACGCCCGTAAATTCCTTCTTCAGAGCCTTCAGGGCCGTGTGGCAATCTCTGTGAGGACGAAAACCATATGAAAAATCTGAAAATGTCGGCTCATAGACTGCTTCCAATATCATTCTCAACACTTCCTGAACGAGCTTATCCGTAAAGGATGGAAGTCCGAGAGGACGTTTTTTTGTACTGCTGCGCTTCTTCGGAATATATTCGCGGCGCACAGGCTTCGGCATATAGGTTTCATCAGCCAAAGATTGTATGATTCTGTTGATTTTTTCTTCGCTGAACCCATCCGCTGTGTCGTCGTCCACGCCTTTTGTTGCCGCTCCTTTATTCCTGTAAAGTTTGTTGTACGCAAGATAGTACAGGTCGGGTCTTAGCATATAACGGTATAGTCTTGTGAAGATTTCCTCATTGTTTTTCCTTGAATTTCGCATAATTCTATCTAAAATCGCTGTCGTTGGTTGCATTGAGGTATTCCTCCCTAATCGCACTTTTGATTTTAGAGCCAATGACTGTTCTCCTTTTCCTGTTCTCCCGCATACTTGGTCGCCCTTTCAGCGGTAATCGAACCAGCAGCACACGAAGTCTGCCTGTGTGTTGAACCATTACAGCAACACCTTGGATACTATGAGAACTCCGTTGCCTTATTGGATATTCAGCGTCATCTCCCTTACCCTCGCGGGCTTGGAATTTATCACCTTACGGCATTTCGCATAGTCTTTTCAGACGTTCCAACTTAGGCAATCCCCAGTTAGTGTAATAAGTAGGCAAATGCGGATTGTCGGATATGCTTTCGTTTCGTTAAACCAGTTCTCTGGCTTATCTTATGAATTTGTTGATAACCCATTACACGACATGGATATGTAATGTTATTCATGCCGGAGGTTGATACTGTCACTATTCGACAGGTACATACACATTCCTCCGCCCGGGCTAAACGGGAACTTGAAACTCGCTTTATACATTCTGTAGGTTTATCCTCATATCCGCTTAACGTTGCAGTTCAGTCGTGCCCTTGTGTATAGGACAACTTACCGCTTCCCTGCCATGCTGTAGTCCCGTGTCAGCTTTCGCCTTTCGGTCAGGCAGGCCGTTTCCCGCGCTATCTTACGGGGTTGTGCCTTAGTCAACTCCTTATTACACCCTATCTGGGCGCAACATGTC
>NZ_QZEG01000136.1:0-2574 GCF_009917605.1 Anaerotruncus sp. 1XD42-93
TTGTAGGTCTTACAGGCATCCCGCAGCCGTTCCAGCTGTTCCTGGGACAGCGCGTGCCGCGATCTGGCGCGATCCAGCCTTGGTGATTTGATCTTGAGCATGGGATTTTTGCGGATGATGTCCTCGACTGTCAGCCAGCTGAAAAAGCTGCGCAGAGTGTTGATGTGGGTCAGCAGGCTTCCGTCCCGGAGACCACGCGTCTCCGACAGATAGGAGATGTACTCCCGCAGATCATCTACAGTGATCTTGGTCACCGCCCGATCTACCTGCTCTGTGAAGACTCCCAGCGTGTACCGGTAGTTTTCGATCGTCTTGGCAGACAGGCCGTCGATCCTCTTTGCTGCCAAAAACGCAGAAACCCGCTTTTTCAGGCTTCCACGGCTGGATTCATCCTGTCTCGATATCCGGTATGGCTTCATCAGGTTTTGCGCCTGTTCTGGCGATAATCCCGCCTCTACGAGCGCGGTAATAAGCTCCTGTTTCGCATCCATGGCACTCGCTCCTTTCTTATCAAAAATATATCTAACTCACTAACCATAGTCAAATAAGGTGAGCAAAACAGAGATAATATCGGTCTCTAGAGGAGGTACCGGCAAGGCAACGCCAGTCGATGCCTGGAATGCACTCAGCAATATGACCAACGGCTACGCTTTGCCACTTGATCTTGATACGATTACCCAACCGGGATTTTATGGCTGTGGAGGCGGTTCTACACACCTCCCCGAAGGAGCAGTGTACGGAAACCTGCTTGTTATGCCGTACAGGCTAACTGGCAATATCGACCCTGTGCAGCTGTTTTTTGCACATAATACTTCCGGAAGAGAGGTAGACGAAAAATGGCATTATAGGCTCTTCAGGGGCTCTTATCCATCCCCAGCATGGAGCGAATGGACAACCCTTGCAACCGCCAAACAGCCGAGAAGATATGATGTACCCTATGCGGCCGGGTTTGGCAGATGGATATGGGACGGTTTAAACATAGAAAGTTACTACTGCAAAACACAAGAAGGTATCGTCATTGGCTCGATCGCATGCGAAAAGACGGATAAAACAGATATTGCGTGCTGCGCTCAGATTGCCGTGCTGCCTGTCGGATTCAGACCCAAAAATTACTCATTTATTCCTGGCGTTTTTAGAGATGTCAATGGCAGCTACAAGGGTTTAGGGGCTATGACCATCGGGACAAATGGATCTATTCAGTGCCATTACAGCACGGCTGGCTGCAACAAATTTATAGCACCGTTTTGCTTTTTGGCGAAATAGCTCCATCCGATTGGACTATTCTTCATTTTATTTTTAGATTGGAATAGTCAAGTTGACCCACATTCCGACCTTCGCAGATGCTTGGGCACTGGCATTGAGGGAGTTGATGTATACGCGGCCATCCAGGTCTATCCTGTATGGCCAAAAAGTTTTATTATTGTCCACACATACTCCTGTCCAATAATGCTGCTTAGGTCTATATCCCTCTGGAAGGTATGCGAATATCTGGTTCTCATCGCTCAAAGCATCTTCTAGTTTGATAATTCCTGTAACATAGGTGATTTTTCCATCTGCGCCCTTCCGGTATCTTAATGCCGCAGCTCCGTCACTGTTTGAATTTGTCCATCCGTTTACCATCGGGAGAGGTTTCCACTCGAGGTCCGCGCAATAACAGGTTGCAACCTCACGCCATGACTGCCACTGGGTAAAATCGTAATTATCAACATGGCGTGTACGCAAAAACATCCGTCCGTTCTTTTGGCCTGTGAAGCACTCCGTTGCAATCTGCAATGCCCGCCCCGGTGAATTGCAAAACGTAAGTATCTGCCACCAATGTGAATCTGCACTGGCAAGCGGAGGTGCATTTTTAGGCCTTATCGTATCAGAGGCTACATAATTCGAAGTATGATAATCCAATTTCGCCATCTGTGTAAGCGGAGGATTATCAAAGATGGCAATATCATCAACCTCTATGGCAGGATTTTGCAAAGTATAGGCGTATTGCGCGTACAGATCGTTCTGCAAAGCGCGGTTTTTGTCCGCCTTATTTGACTATGGTTAGTGAGTTAGATATATTTTTGATAAGAAAGGAGCGAGTGCCATGGATGCGAAACAGGAGCTTATTACCGCGCTCGTAGAGGCGGGATTATCGCCAGAACAGGCGCAAAACCTGATGAAGCCATACCGGATATCGAGACAGGATGAATCCAGCCGTGGAAGCCTGAAAAAGCGGGTTTCTGCGTTTTTGGCAGCAAAGAGGATCGACGGCCTGTCTGCCAAGACGATCGAAAACTACCGGTACACGCTGGGAGTCTTCACAGAGCAGGTAGATCGGGCGGTGACCAAGATCACTGTAGATGATCTGCGGGAGTACATCTCCTATCTGTCGGAGACGCGTGGTCTCCGGGACGGAAGCCTGCTGACCCACATCAACACTCTGCGCAGCTTTTTCAGCTGGCTGACAGTCGAGGACATCATCCGCAAAAATCCCATGCTCAAGATCAAATCACCAAGGCTGGATCGCGCCAGATCGCGGCACGCGCTGTCCCAGGAACAGCTGGAACGGCTGCGGGATGCCTGTAAGACCTACAA
>NZ_QZEG01000137.1:0-2560 GCF_009917605.1 Anaerotruncus sp. 1XD42-93
CGCCAGCTCGAACCCGTTTTTACGGACAGCGCGCTTGAAAGATTTTATCCCATTTCCAACCTCAAAATTGGCGTCTATCTTACCAATCCGGAGTGGACCCGCTATCTGGAGGAAACCGGCGATACCGAAAATGAGCATGGAATTCCGGAAAGGTTCGAGTATATTGTAAATCTTGTCACCGGCGGAAAAACCGAGACGATCGGATATAGAGGGGAGGGGCTGGAACTCCCGATTTGGTTTTCCGTGATCTGCCGTATGGTCGCTACGGCCCTGATTCCGGATTTGACTTAGATACAAAAATTCCGCAATCGAAAACCATTTTCCCCCAATTTTTTTGTTTTACATAGGGTTCAGGAAGCCCCCGCCGAAAGGCGGGGGCTTCCGCTTTGTGATTTTTATAAAACCGATTGACAAATCTTGTATGTAGAACTATACTGGATTTGTAATCCGTATTTACAAAATTTTCACAAGAATATCACAAAATTTTATAAGGAAGGATTTTAGATGAAAAAATGGATGGCAGTTGCCATGGCAACTGTATCGATGTTCACATTAACTTGTAATGCATTCGCTGTATCGCGAGCCAGTGCTTATGCTGGAACTAGTTGGCGCTATTTCTTATCAAATTCAACGACAACCGCAAATAAAACAATATCGCAAGACTTTGGTGGAACTCATATGGGGATAGATATCCCTGTTGGTGAAGGAACAACTGCGTATTGTGTGGCTGACGGTATAGTAGAACTTGCTTTTGTAAAATTTAATGATAGTGGAAAACCGTATCCTAGCGATACAGTTGGGTATGGATTGGCGCTGAAAACAAATACTTCAGATCCGGGAACAAAAAATAAGCTTATTGTAACATATCAGCACTTCCAATCTCGCCCGATTAAAAATAACAAAACTAATATTGCAACAGGAGACTCTTTAAGCAAAGGAGATACTATTGGCAAAACTGGAAATACAGGAAATTCAACAGGTCCTCACTTGCATTTCGATGTTTCTAAAGATGGAACTTGGTGGGGAGCTAATTCTGTTAGCAAGCATGTCGATCCGAAGCTTTTCTATCCAAATGTAGAGTGGAAATATTCAAAATCTAGTAGAACCATTTCGGACTGCCAAACTTTGAATCCAGATTATGTTATGGATGTGGCGTTCATTGACTATGTCGGGCAAGCGGCTTTTGAAGAATGGGTGTCTATGACTAGTGTTACGCGTAGTGTTCAAACAGTACAAAGTTTTAAACAATATTTTAATATTACTCCGGAAATTGAAAAACAAATTCTAAATAGGTAAGCGTACCATAAAGGGAATCTGTAATGTTACGGATTCCCTCTACCACTAAGGAGTGATATTTTTGAAGCGTGATTTTCATTATATTATTTTCACCTTTTCAATGGCTCTGTTTTTAGCAGGTTGTATGCAGACAGCACAGGTTTCAGATGTTTCCCCTATCGAATCGGTAAAGGTTATTGATTTTTCCGAATGTTTGGATGAGAACAGCATCTCCCCGGCTCTGCAATTATCGGATGATTCTGTCTGGTTTCTGTCTGTTCGTGATGAAACAAGCAACAGTATCGTATACGATCTGGATACAGAAACGGTTCGGAGCAATCTTTTGGTAAAACCCGGAGAACACGCTTCCAACGACCCTCGAGGAGATCGCATGGTTTCGGTTGACGATCAGGGAAATGCGACCTGGAAAGGCAGAAAATTTGAACTTCCGAGTTTTTCCAACGTAGTCCCAGAAAGTATTTCCCCTTCTGGCAATCGGATTGCTTATGCGGACAAGGAGAAAAAGCGGTTGATGGTTTTTGACTTTCCCAGCGAAACACTGGTGCATGAAAAAAGCCTGCCTTTTTTCTGTGTTGGGATTGACTTTTTGGAAGAAGATCACATTGTTTTGTCTGCATTGGAAGATTCGGGGGAATCTGGGCTGTTTGCTTTCAACGGTCAGACAGGAATACTATCACAGTTGGCATCTGGTGAATATAACGTTACTTCGGTGAACGAAACAAAATTTTTAATCCGTCCGGCGGTTGGAAGCACAGCACCTGACAGCCTGTTCTTTCTGTACTTGGAAGGCCAAGAGATAAAAAAATATCCACTGGATGCTCCATTGACCCCGACACAAAAAATGACGATCCGGTTAAGCCCCAATGAGAAGTTTGCGCTGACGGGTCAGGCAGATGCAGAAAATATGCATCTAACAGTTTATGAGACGGAACATTTTCGTGTGCTCTATAGCGTATCCCTGCCGGCCCAAGATTATGATTGTATCATGAATGCGTCTTATCAGCAGATTTCCAACGATGGGGAAGATATTTTGTTATTATCAAAAAGCTGGAGGCCGACTCTAATCAGAAGGAGCAGAAAATAAAAGATTAGGATAAATACCGCAAGGTGAAGATGGAGTTTTTGAAATGTACCCGTTAACAATATTTAGGGACAATAATATCAAAGAGCTTACTTAACAAGGAGTATTTTGCTATGCAAAAAAAGATATGGAAAAAATCAATTTGTGCGGTATTAAGCACACTTCTGGTCTTATCTTCGGCGA
>NZ_QZEG01000138.1:0-2524 GCF_009917605.1 Anaerotruncus sp. 1XD42-93
AACAGCATTTTCGGAGGTTCCGGCAGCATTGAAGCAGACTTGTGCGGAGGTGTTGATTGAAAGCGGTCTGCCGGAGCTTGTACCGGTCAGCTTTGGAGGCACAGCGGAGGGATAAGACAAAAGCCACCTGTAAAGGCGGCAAGGATTGACAAAAAGCAGCGCACAAGGTAGAATAAAGCAGGCGCTGCAACAACGGCAGGCGGTTGGCCACACCACCCGAAAGGGGGTGAGGCAATGCCAATTACCATAACGTTACATATCTTCGGGTATACCGTAACGATACGGATAAAAGGTAGAAACCGCCACCCTGGCCGGTGACGGTTTCTGTTGAGAAACTTTAACTAGACTGGGCTAACCGCTTGTCGCAGCGCCTTTCTACTTTTTATTATACTGCTTTCAGCCGCTTTGTCAAGTGAGGACAAGCGGCTGTTTTTGTGCGCCCTCGTCAAATAAGGCGGACAAAAACCGGGTGTTACAGAGCGATTTGTACGCACAGTTTGCGAGTAAGCTGCAAAACCCTAACGTGCAAATTGACACAAGTAATATCTTCGAGCCACCCTTGAATCAGATGTCAGAAGTTGATTACCATGCGGTTGATATGATAGCATCCGATGAGGGCCTAAAATATGCCCCAACACCCAACTCGCTGCCTCCGTATTTTTGGAATGTGATTACTTTGCGCGGAAATAGAAATCGTGCAGTACAGTTCGCTCATCAAGCTTTTGGTTATGGGGCCGACCAAAATGCGATCTTTGTGCGCTCACGCCATAACGATACAAATGATTTCAGCGGGAAAACGTGGCAGGCATGGGTCAGGATTGCCACTGCGGCACCTTCAAAACGATATGAGGTAGCCTATGCGGACGGGTTCGGCAAATGGGTATGGGACAGTTTGCCCATAGAAAGTTACTACTGCCAAACACAAGAAGGTATCGTTATTGGCTCGGTCGCGTGCGAAAAGACGGATAAAACAGATATTGCGTGCTGCACTCAAATTGCCACACTACCCGTTGGATTCAGACCCAAAAGCCACTTGTTTCTTCCCGGCATTTTTAGGGGTACCGACCATTATTATAAGGGCTTAGGGGCTATGACTATCGACGCAAACGGCTCTATTCAGTGTCATTACAGCGTGGATGGATGTAACAAGTTTGTAGCATCCTTTTGTTTTTTGGCAAAATAGCTCCCAGTCAGTCGGACTAGTCTCATTTTATCTTTAGAT
The DNA here is from genome assembly GCF_009917605.1 of Anaerotruncus sp. 1XD42-93. Lineage (NCBI taxonomy): Bacteria > Bacillati > Bacillota > Clostridia > Eubacteriales > Oscillospiraceae > Anaerotruncus > Anaerotruncus sp. 1XD42-93. The sequence continues at coordinate 1,223 of NZ_QZEG01000138.1, forward strand.
TGGGATTGTTAAGCAGATGGGCAAATCAGAATTTAACATAGTCTGCACATTAGAATGCTGTGTCAAAATATACATTTTGCCATCTAAGTTAATTCTAAGCGTGACTATACTATCCTTAGTTTCAGATGATAGAGTTCTCCAATAATAGTTTTTTGGCCTATATCCCGCTGGCAGGTAAGCAATTACTCTATTATCATTTGTTATAGCATTTGGTTGCTTAATTCTTCCTGTAACATATACAACCTTTCCATCTGCTCCTTTCCGATATTTTAATGCCGCAGCGCTGTCACCATTTTGATTGATCCATCCGTTTATCATTGGGAGCGCTTTCCACTCCATGTCCTCACAATAGCAGGTTGCGACTTCCCGCCATGCTTGCCACTGAGTATAATCGTAATTATTGTTATCCCTATGACGCGTACGCAAAAAAATTCGTCCGTTGTCTTCTCCCGTATAGCACTGCGTAGCGACCTGTAACGCTCGATTATGATATAAATTGAATGTCAATGTTTCGAAGTGGTTTGCGAACATGGACGATGACATCGGTGGAGCACCTGCGGGTCTACCTGCTTTATTATAGCCCAACGCTCTATGGTCAAGTAGCGCCATATTATCCAATGGTGGATTATTAAACAGTATCTCGGGTGTAATGCTCAGGTTGGGTGCCTGTACATCTTGGGCATACTGTGCATACAGATTCGTTTGCAGCGCCTTGTTCTTGTCTGCTTTTTGGGTTAGAAGGGTGTTGATATTCGCAATCCCTACCTGTGCCCAATCGACGCTCCATACCTTGTCCCATACTCTACGCATATAGATATTGGGACTGGTAAAGCCAAAAGCGACCACATCTTTTCGTAAGCCGTCAGACAAAATAACATAGAAATATTCGCATAGTGTTGGTGGACGATCTTCGGCGTTATAAAGAGGGGACTTATTATCCCCAAACGCGATCACAGTACCGCCATCACTTACAGCATTGACCATTTCCAGCACGGTCGTATAATGCTGATAAGCTCTTTTGGCATCCAAAACAGTTTCCATTTTCTCCGCCTTATTTGACTATGGAACGGATTTAGATAGGTAAATGTGGTGCCACCTATTTTTCTAAAGCCACTAATTTTAGCCACTAATTTTGTCAACCAAAAGAAAATCAAAAAATTATGAAAGGAAGATTAAATTGGATTATAAGTATAGTTGCGTCGTTGATGAGAACAACCTCTACAAAACGTTCGTCCTCGTCTATCTGGAGCCGGGAGAGGGCGGCGAAATAAGAGAGACCATATCGGGCTATGAGCTTGCGGA
>NZ_QZEG01000139.1:0-2384 GCF_009917605.1 Anaerotruncus sp. 1XD42-93
ATGGACTTTGTATTGAGCAAAGAGCAGGAAATGGCGCGGCAGCTGTTCCGTGATTTCGCGGAAAAAGAGGTAAAACCGCTGGCGCAGGAAGTGGACGAGGAAGAGCGGTTCCCGAGTGAGACGGTGGAAAAGATGGCGAAATACGGCTTTCTTGGAATCCCGTTCACCAAGGAGCAGGGCGGCCAGGGCTGCGATTCGCTGACCTACGCGATCTGCGTGGAAGAGCTGTCGAAGGTCTGCGGCACAACAGGCGTTATTGTGTCGGCGCACACCTCGCTCTGTGCGGAGCCGATCCGCAAGTTCGGCACCCCGGAGCAGATCGAGAAATATCTGGTGCCGCTGGCGCAGGGCAAACACCTGGGCGCATTCGGCCTGACCGAGCCTGCTGCGGGAACCGACGCATCGGGCCAGCAGACCAAGGCGGTGCTGGACGGCGACCATTATGTCCTCAACGGGACCAAAATCTTCATCACCAACGGCGGCAAGGCGGATACATACGTGATCTTCGCAATGACCGACAAGAGCAAGGGCAACCACGGGATTTCGGCGTTCATCGTCGAGAAGGATTTCCCGGGCTTCAGCATCGGCAAAAAAGAGCTGAAAATGGGTATCCGGGGCTCGTCTACCACCGAGCTGGTATTTGAAAACTGCATCGTGCCCAAAGAGAACCTGCTGGGCAAAGAGGGCGAGGGCTTCAAGATTGCGATGACCACGCTGGATGGCGGACGAATCGGGATTGCGGCACAGGCGCTGGGCATTGCGCAGGGCGCAATCGACGAGACGGTCAAATATGTCAAGGAGCGTAAGCAGTTCGGACGCCCGCTCGCCAAATTCCAGAACACCCAGTTCCAGCTTGCGGACCTGCAAACCCGCGTGGATGCGGCGCGGCTGCTGGTTTATCGTGCGGCGATGGCGAAAGACACCAAAAAGCGCTTCTCCTCCGAGGCGGCGATGGCGAAACTGTTCGCGGCAGAGACCGCAATGGCAGTCACCACCAAGTGCGTACAGCTGTACGGCGGCTATGGATATACCCGTGACTACCCGGTCGAGCGGATGATGCGCGACGCGAAGATCACCGAGATCTACGAGGGTACCAGCGAGGTCCAGCGCATGGTCATCGCCGGCGCAATGCTGAAATAAGAGAAGGGAGCGCAAAGCATTGAATATTATCGTATGCATCAAGCAGGTTCCGGACACCAATGAGGTCAAGCTGGACCCGGTAACCGGTACACTGATCCGTGAAGGAATCCCGAGCATCATCAACCCGGATGACAAGGCAGGGCTGGAAGCAGCGCTGCGGATCAAAGACGAGAACGGCGCAAAGGTGACTGTCATTTCGATGGGCCCGCCGCAGGCGGATCTGGCGCTGCGTGAGGCGCTGGCCATGGGCGCGGACGAGGCGATTCTGGTGACCGACCGCGCATTCGGCGGCGCAGATACCTGGGCCACCTCTTCGACGTTGGCATCGGCAGTCAAGAAGCTGCCGTACGACCTGATTATCACCGGCCGTCAGGCGATCGACGGCGATACCGCACAGGTCGGCCCGCAGATTTCCGAGCATCTCGGCCTGGTTAACATCAGCTATGCGGAGAAGATCACTGTCAAAGGCGAATATGTCGAGGTTCAGCGGCAGTACGAGGACCGTTACCACGTCATCAAGGCGAAGATGCCCTGCCTGATTACCGCACTGGCCGAGCTGAACGAGCCGCGTTACATGAGCCCGAAGGGCATCTTCGATGCTTACCGGGAGAAAGAGGTTACCATCTGGACCCGTCCGGACCTGGATGTCGAGGATGGCAACATCGGCCTGAAAGGCTCGCCCACCCGCGTGTTCAAGTCGTTCACCAAAGCCCTCAAGGGCAAAGGTACCGTAGTGAATCTGGATGCGCAGGAATCGGTGGATTTCCTGGTCGAGAAGCTGCATGAGAAATTCATACTGTAAGGAAAGATGGTGGTAACATGAGTGTACAGGATTATAAAGGCGTATTTGTATTTGCGCAGCAGGTAGACAACAAGATCACCAGCGTTTCCTACGAGCTGATCGGCAAGGGCAAAGAGCTGGCAAACGACCTTGGCACCGAGGTGACTGCGGTGCTGCTGGGGCACAATGTGGAGCCGCTGTGCGAAAGACTGGCAAAATACGGAGCGGACAAGATCATCGTGGTGGACGACCCGGCGCTGGAAGTCTACACAACCGAGCCGTACGTCCACGCACTGCATCAGGTGATTCTGGCCAAGCAGCCGGCGGTGGTGCTGTACGGTGCGACTGCGATCGGGCGCGACCTCGCGCCGCGTGTTTCTGCGCGTGTGCACACCGGCCTGACCGCGGACTGCACCAAGCTGGAGATCGACCCGGAGAGCAAAAACCTGATGATGACCCGTCC
>NZ_QZEG01000013.1:0-73519 GCF_009917605.1 Anaerotruncus sp. 1XD42-93
AACAGCATTTTCGGAGGTTCCGGCAGCATTGAAGCAGACTTGTGCGGAGGTGTTGATTGAAAGCGGTCTGCTGGAGCTTGTACCGGTCAGCTTTGGCGGCACAGCGGAGGAATGAGGGACAAGCCGCCCGTAAGGGCGGCAATGTTTGAGAAGCAGCATACAGGGAGTGGACGCATATGGACGCCAAACAGGAACTGGTTGGCGCGCTCGTAGAAGCCGGGCTATCCTCGGAGCAAGCGCAGAAACTGGTGCAGCCCTATCAAATATCCTGTCGGAATGGATCCGGCTGGGGAGACCTGAAAAAGCAAATTTCGGCGTTCCTTGCGGCGAAGCGGATTGATGGATTATCGGCCAGGACGATTGAAAACTACCGGTACACATTGGGAGTTTTTGCGGGACAGGTAGACCGAGCGGTGACCAAGATCACAGTGGACGATCTGCGGGAGTACATCTCCTATCTGTCGGAGATACGCGGACTGCGGGACGGAAGTCTGTTGACCCACATCAATACCCTGCGCAGCTTCTTCAGCTGGCTGACAGTGGAAGGCGTCATCCGCAGAAATCCCATGCTCAAGATCAAGTCCCCCAGACTGGATCGCACCCGGTCGCGGCACGCGCTGTCCCAGGAGCAGCTGGAGCGGCTACGGGATGCCTGCAAAACCTACAAGGAGCGGGCATTGGTGGAGTTCTTGGCATCCAGTGGATGCCGCTTGAGCGAGGTGTCCGGAATCCGGATGGAGGATGTCAACTGGCGGGATCGGAGCGTAGTCGTACATGGCAAGGGCAACAAGAGCCGCAAGGTCTATTTCAGTGTCAGGGCCAAGCTGATGCTGGAAGAGTATATCGCCCGGCGCAAAGGCGGGGATGCGTTATTTGCGAGCATTAAGACGCCGTATCCGGCCATGCAGCCGCGGGCAATCCAACGCGCACTCGGATTGATCGGCGACCGGGTGGGATTGCATGTGCATCCGCATCTGCTGCGGCACACCTTTGCGACGTTGGCGCTTGCCGGAGGCATGGATATTACGGTGATCCAGCGACTTTTGGGCCATGAGGACACCAAGACAACCCTTATCTATGCAGAGCTGTCTCAACGGACAATCCAGTATGAATACGAACGGATTATAGCGTGAATTGGCCGAAAAAAATTTCCTAAAATATGTGCAATTCAGCTGCACATATTCGGGAATCGGGCGGATAAAGTGAAAGGACTTTTGCGAAAGGAGTGGTAAACATGGATACGTCGGTCATTTCGCGGGCCGAACACGATGAGTTTTGCCGGAGGCTTGAGGCAGAGCATAAGCGTTTGGCAGCCGAGGACAACCGGCAGAACCATCGGCTCGACACGCTGGAAGAAAAGGTGGAGCAGATCGGCGCGCTGGTCACGTCGGTGGAAAAGCTGGCTTTGAACATGGAGATCATGGCGAACGAGCTGAAGCAGCAGGGCGAACGGCTGGAAAGCCTGGAGGCGCGCGACGGGGAGAACTGGCGCAAGGCGGTCGGGCACATCGTCACCATTGTGATCGGGGCTGTGATCGGCTTTATCTGCACCAGAATTGGACTGTGAAGGAAAGGAGAGAACGACAGATGAATGTGCAGGAGTTTATGCGTATCGTGATCTATCTCTGCGCACTGATGCTTGGAGGCCTGGCCTTGTGGTATCGGGGCAATGCTAAGATCAGCGGACGGGTGGCCGCGCTGATCCGGCGGGCCGAAGAGTTGTACAGCGACCTAACCAATGCAGGAGGGATGAAATTCGAGTGGGTGGTCGGGCAGCTCTATGGGCTGATCCCACTTGCAGTGAGGCCGTTTGTGCCGCGCAGTCTGATCGAACAGATTGTACAGACCACCTTTGACGCGATTGAGGGATATGCCAAGATGCAGTTGGACAGGCTGACGGGCAGCAGTCAAGAGATGGGGCAGGGCAAGGACTGTGAGGTGTTAAGATGAGCCAGAGGTTGACGCTGCCGTTTAAGGACATGTGTATCACTGCGGGATATAAACATCCGCAATATCTCAAAGAGTGGGGCTGGCCCCATTATGGCGTGGACTGCTACGATCCCAATACCCATGATGTACTCGCTCTGGGAGATGGTGAGGTGATCGTTGCCGGGCAGGACGGCCCCACGCTGACTGGCAAATTGTCCCGGCTAGGCATGGTGACAGTGCTTGTCTACCGGGATGTGCTCTGCAATGATGGTAAAGTGAGGGACTTGACCGCCCGCACCTACCACCATGCAAGCGTCAAGATTAAGGCAGGGGACAAGGTGCGGCGCGGGCAGGTAATTGCTCAGTATGGCAATACCGGGGCCAACACCAGCGGCCCGCATCTGCATATTGAGCTGGACACCGACACCAAATACCCCACCCTCGCGCCCGGTGTATCGGTGACAGCCAGCAACCGGATTATCAATACCCAAGCCGAATATGCCAAGGCGGGCGGACTGTCCGACAGCACGATCAATCCGGCGAAGGTCTGGTTTGTCGGAGAGGCGCAGAGTATCGCCGACACATCAGGTGGTTGGTGCTCTCAGAGCGATCTGGCGGTGCCGAAGCTGCCTAAAGAGATGCCGGAACCGGATTATAAGGCCAGATATGATGAGTTGTGTGCAGAGATTATGGCGCTGGCTGCAAAGTGTAAAAACAGATAGGTTGATACCAAGCATGTATTAAGTTAGGAAGCAATCTCCTGTGGTAGGATCAGGCGATGCTATCACAGGAGACGCGCGTTAAAAACGGATGGCGCGCTGGACATATTCCGGTGCGCCCGCTTTTCTTTTTGAGGATATTTTTTTATGGATAGTTTTATTCCTTGGATTGGCGGTAAAAGCCAACTTCGTAAAGTTATTTTGGAACATTTCCCCCAAGATGAAATAGGTAGGTATGTAGAAGTGTTTGGCGGGGCAGGTTGGATTTTATTTTCCAAAGAGCGTCACGCGCCAATCGAGATTTTTAACGACATAGATGGCCACTTAATCAATCTTTACCGATGTGTTCAATATCATTGTGATGAATTACAGCGAGAGCTTAGAATGGGTGGTGAGCAAATCCTGATCAACTCAAGAGAGTTATTTTCCGATTTTTTAGGACAGCTTAACACCAGAGGGCTTACGGATATTCAACGGGCCGCTCGTTATTACTATCTTATACGGGCGAGCTATGGTGCAAATCGCGAGCATTTTAGTTGCAGTACAAAGAATCTAAATCTTTCCCTTGATAGGTTGCCAGAAATACAGAAGCGCCTTCAGCGAGTAGTCATTGAAAACAGAGATTTTGAAATGCTAATAAAGACTTATAATAGGCCAGATACTCTTTATTATTTGGATCCACCATACTTTAATGCTGAATGTTATGATGGGTTTTCCTCTGAAGATCATGAGCGTCTTTTCAGGTGCATCCAGACTATACGAGGACGGCTTATTCTTTCTTATAATAACGTTCCGAAAATCAGAGAACTGTACAAAGACTATAAGATAATCGAGGTTGAGCGATCCAATGTTCTTGCCCACAAGAAGGGATACAGCAGTGCATACAAAGAACTAATTATTAAAAACTACTCTTGAAAAAAGTGCAAAAGGGATAAACGAGAAAGAAAGCCCCTGGAGCGGACACATCTTCGAAAGAAGATTCCGCTTCAGGGGTTTTGCTTATTTATGAACTTTTTTAAGCGCATGAAAACACACTTTATTTCATTTGCTTGTTTCATCCTCCTCTCGGAAAGTAAGAAAGTATTCCATGGGTTCTTGGAATTCCTGACTGATTTTATAGAGGAGAGGGGCGGAAACGGAAGTATCTCCGTTTTTCAGGTTTCGTATATGTCGTGCGGAGATATTCAGGTGTTCCGCAAGCTGTTCCTGCTTCAGATTCGATTTCCGGATTGCGTGATCGAACTTTTTATGATCAAAAAATACTGTCTTTGCCATAATGAAAACCTCCTATTATATAGACTTGCAGCAGATAGAATCGTGTCTATCCGATTTCTATATTAAAAATATAGGAGATTGAATGTAATATAAAGGAAATCGACTTCCGATTATAGAATTTTGTCGTTTTTTATGCAAAATTTATATATGAATTAAACGATCAATGTTAATATGTAAATGATTTTAGACAATGTGTAAAAAAGGGCAGACTGTTCTACAGTCTGCCCTTTTTGCATAACCAAACTATCGTCTAATTATGCACCCAAACATTCCATCAACGAATATGAAGCAAGGTATGCTTGGATATAAAGCGTAATGGCGGAGATGAAGAAATTTGAATCTTTGAGCTAATTTCTCGGCCTGTTCCCTTTAGCAGGGAGAGAGCGGCACCGATGATGCATAAGTGCAATAGTTAGCCTTATTTATATTATCCAGTATGTTGGCGCATTCCTGTCAACTGGTTAAAAACGGTGCTTTTTCCGACGTTGGGGTTCCCTGCGAGCGCCACCACTCGCAGGTCCCCACCCCGCTCAATCGTCAGACTTCGGTCCATCGCTCCTTTTCCGGTGGACCTGGCTGTCAACCCCATCAAGATCCCTCCTGTTTATGCATATTGCACCATTATGTGATCCGAATCTTCCGAGCGCAGCGCGATCACCGCGCCACGGATGTAATAGGCCACCGGATCTCCGGCGGGGCTTTTTTGCAAACACTCTATTTTGGTACCTTGTATCAGCCCGATGTCCTGTAGCCTGCGCCGCATCTCACCGGTGGTCAGCAGTCTGACCACCCGCGCTGCGCGGCCTTCCGGCACCCGGCTCAGCGGAATCATCTTTTGTTCCATCTTCATTCTCCACCTATTTCAAGATTCAGGGATGTATTACCCCCTATTACCCTATTCCGCAGGTGGGGCGAATGCTACTCGGGATCACGGAGGGAATCTATATCCATTTAAAATTTCTTCTTGAGCTGGTCGCTGAACGCTTTCAGTTCCTTTTTCCGGTCTTCCGGAAGGCAGTTGAATTCGATGTTCTGGATCGCGCCTTCCAGTGTGTATAAATACACCAGACAAACTCGAGGGTACGCCTCTTTCAATTTTAAAAATGCCTGTTCGGAACCGGTTTCAATCAGCTTTTCAGGCGAATCAATGCCAATAGAGATTAGTTTTTTGGACATTTCCTTTCCAATGTTCATCATGGATGTTAATTTTGACATGGATTTCTCCTTTCTGGTGGGAGGAAGCGTTTATAGGGGGCAATACTCCATATGTTATCCTGGAAGGATGGAAGGAGAGGGGCCTTGCGTCAGCCGATCGGTACCGGGTTCTGGTTCTCCTGCTGGAGTTTGGGAAAACTCAGTCATGTGGTTCCAGAAGCGTTTTGGCATATGCCCCATCCGGCAGCGGGGATTCTCCCGTCCTTCGACTGCAGCGACCTCGTAATATTTGCGCCAGAGTGCGCGGAGCATCTGCTCTTCCGCTCCCATTGCCGGGACTTCCAGACGTTCCACCGGAAGAATCTGTGCCTGATATGGCCGGTAGAAGAGGGCCATATGGTTGGTTTTGTCGTGGATCAGGAAGATTTCTTCGGGATACCGGTCGGTAAAATGCTGCTGCATCAGAGGCAGGACGATACACTTGGGTTCGATTACCGCGACCAATCCCTCTCCACAATCGGAAAACCGGAGAAACTCGATGAGTTGCCCTGCTTCATTGCCCACCATCCGGACCGCCTTGAATAGTTGGCAGACAGTCGCATTGGTCAGCATCGAAGTTACCCGCGCGCCATACTGGTAAGCCAGCCGGATAAACTGATAGATCATCCATTCCCTGTCCTGCACACAGGAAAACCAGCCGCGTTTTACCCATTCCTGAATCTCACCCGAGAGCCGTCCGAGCGAACGCCAGACCCGCATGGCATGGGCTTCGACTGTCTCGACCGGCCAAGTCCGGTAAAAGGTCGGTTCACCCTCAGTCAGGATCGCCAGCGGCATCTCCCGCCGGGTGTAACTGTCAAACACGCAGCAGAGCAGGCCGCCAAGGCTTCCATCGTAGGTATATGCTGTTTCCACGGAAATACCTCCTTTCGGTTGTCCGTTTCGATCGAGCTGTCCCCAAGCCGGCCGGCCTGTTTGTTTCCCGGCGGGGGAGATTAGGCAGACGTTCCGCCCTGCGGCAACAGTAAAAAATTTGTGTACAACTTCAGATAGGGAAAGATAGGGGACCGGTTTTCAGAGCTGGCCGGTCAGGCTTTGCACCACATCCCGGCCGGTCGGTTGACGGTCGAAGAGCGAGAGCTGCTCCGGCGCTTCCTCCGGCAGACGCGCCAATTCATAATCCCGCTCAGAAATCAGGGCACGCAGGACACCATCCGGTGTGACCCGTAGCCCGTCGATCATCCTGCCCTTGCAGAGCAGGAAATACTGCGCCCGCTTGAGCACCACCCCAATCCGTTTCAGCCCGTCAAAATCGAGCAGAGTGGTGCGGCGTGCCGCCAGAATCCGCTGGGCACTTTTGACGCCGATCCCCGGAACCCGCAGCAGCATTTCATACGGTGCACTGTTTACCTCGACCGGGAACTGTTCCATATGGTTGATCGCCCAGTTGCATTTTGGATCAACCAGCGGGTTAAAGCTCTGATGCTGTTGGTCGAGCAGCTCGGATGCTTCGAATCCATAAAAGCGCAGCAGCCAGTCAGCTTGATAGAGCCTGTGCTCCCGCAAAAGCGGCGGTTTGGTGTCGAGCGCGGGAAGCAGGCGGTGTTCCAGCACCGGCATATATGCTGAGAAAAAGACCCGCTTCAGGTTGTACTTTTTATAAAGCGCCTGCGTGAGGTTCAGGATCTGGTAGTCGGTATCGGGGGTTGCTCCAATAATCATCTGGGTGCTCTGGCCCGCTGGCGCAAACTTCGGTGCATGCCGATAGCGTACCAGATCGGTAGAATTTTCCGCAATCCGGCTCTGAATCAGCCCCATCGGGCGCAGGATAGAGGTTCGGCTCTTGTCCGGCGCGAGCAGATTCAGACTCTGTTGGCTGGGAAGCTCGATATTGACACTCATCCGGTCGGCAAGCATCCCCATCCGCTGGAGCAGGGCGTTGTCCGCTCCTGGAATTGCTTTTGCGTGGATATATCCATTGAACCGATATTCTCCCCGTAGAAGCTCGAGCACACGGATCATCTGCTCGCAGGTGTAGTCCGGATTTTTCAGGATGCCCGACGAGAGAAACAGACCTTCGATATAGTTTCTGCGGTAGAACTGGATCGTCAGTTCTGCCAGCTCCCGTGGCGTAAATGCTGTGCGGGGGGTATCGTTCGAGCGGCGGTTGACACAGTATTTGCAGTCATAGATGCAGTAGTTGGTCATCAGCACCTTGAGCAGCGCAATGCATCTCCCATCGGCAGCAAAGCTGTGGCAGATTCCACGTGCGACACAGGAGCCGATCCCACCTTTGACACCGGCCCGATCGACACCGCTGGAGGTGCAGGCAACATCGTATTTTGCCGAGGCGGAAAGTATCTCGAGTTTTTCCATTACGTCCACATTCAACCCTCCAAGAAAGAACATTAGTTCTTTCTTTAGGATACCACTTTACGGAAGACTTGTCAACTGTCCAGAATTTTGAAAATCTATCTTATCTTCTCCGCGGGATGTATTGATTCTGCCGAATACCTGCGTTAAAATAAAACTATCAGTCTGAGCTGTGGGGGGATTGGATATGGGCTATTTTCTGGCTGATCTGGCGGATGTCGTTATAGGGCTGCTTCTGGACCCATGGCTCGATACCTGGTTTCATAAAATGGCGGCCAGATTTCATAACCGCAGAAGCAGGAGAGCGTGAATCCCCACAGAGAGGATATACAGGTTTTCTGCCGTCCTGTACGGGACACAAAAAATGGGACTCGTTTCTGTGCTTGTCATTTTTAAAAAACTACATTATAATAGTAAAACAGTCGAATTTTATGATTGGGGAGTTTTTTGTATGAGAACAATCATCTGGTTTCTCTATTTCTGGCTTTCTCTTATCCTATTGGTTCCAAGCATGCTGCGTGCCCAGTTTCTCACATCGCGTCAAAAGTGGGAAAAGCGCGACCGTATGGTCAATAGCCGGGTGCGCTGGTGGATGGGTTCTCTGCTCCGGCTCGCAGGGGTGGAGGTAACGGTGAGCGGGCTGGAGAATATTCCGAATTGTCCGGCTGTTTTTGTCAGTAACCATCAGGGGAACTTCGATATTCCGATCCTTCTGTGTAACCTTGACCGGGTACATGGGATCGTAGCCAAGATAGAGTTGCAGAAAATCCCGTTTATCCGCATCTGGATGCGGTATTTCAACTGTGTATTCATCGACCGGAACAACCCCCGGCGCTCGATGACTGCACTCAATCAGGCGATCAGGAATATTCAGGAAGGCGGTTCCATGATTATCTTCCCGGAAGGCACCCGCAGCCGCAACGATGAAGTAGGCGAATTCAAGGCAGGCGGATTTAAGATCGCGCAGAAAACTGGTGCACCGATCGTGCCGGTTTGCATCGGCGGATCGTACAAGGCGATGGAGGCAAACCATATGTGGATCAAGCCTGCGGCGGTGCGATTGCATATCCTTCCCCCGATCGAAACATCCGGACTTTCCAGAGAAGAATTCAAGGTGATCGGTGATAAGGTGCGTCGATTGATTATCGAGGAAAAAGGATGAGATTTTTGAGGGAGAATATGAAAGTTGAAAGATGCATAAAAGAATCTTTTATTGTGATAGGGAAAGAAGGTTCAACTTTAGACGGAGAAGGTTTTATTCAAAGATTATGGATTGATGCAAATTCTCATTTTGGAGAAGTTCAGCATCTAGCTAAAAAGGATGAAAATGGAAATATCTGTGGCATATGGGGGGTTATGTCTGATTTTTCTCATTCATTCGATCCATGGGAAGATTTCAGAAAAGGTCTTTACCTTGCCGGAGTAGAATGCCGAGATGATGCGGAAGCTCCTGATGGTTGGAAAAAATGGATTATTCCTGGCTGTGAATATATTTATGCAGAATGTGAAGATAGCGATACCTTTTCAAAGACAATAAAATACCTGGAGGAGAATTCCATTCCATTGGTGGGGGCAGTCCACGATTTTACCTGTCCACAGACGGGGAAAAATTATATGCTTTTCCCAATTAGAAAGTTGTAAATAAACTCCAGATTATAGGGAGATTTCGCCCAAAAGATGCCCCTCTTTTTTTAACAAATGCTCTCTTGGAATGACCGCCCAGAAAGAGAGAAGGCGTTTTCTTTCCGAAGAGGACGTGTGCAGAAACTGAAAAAGGCAGCAAAAAAGGATTGACGCAATCGCGCCAATCCTTTTTTGATCTCTATGATCGTATCACCGGAAAAGTGAAAAATCGACCTGCCCATCTGCGGCGTAAGCTTTCCCGCAGATTCCGAACACCTGATTCACCCGTTCTGCGGACAGGACTTCCAGCGGTTTCCCACTGGCGGCGACCAGCCCATCCGCAAGCAGGACCAGATGATCGCAGTAATGCGCAGCCAGCCGCAGATCGTGGAGTACGATGAGGACCGTTTTTCCTCTGGATTTCAGGTAGTCCAGCAGAAAAAGCTGATGCCGGATATCCAGATGGTTGGTGGGTTCGTCGAGGAGCAGGGTGTCCGCTCCCTGCGCGACGGCCCGGGCGATAAAGACCAGTTTCCGTTCCCCGCCTGACAGCGAAAGGATGCTCCGATTGCATAGATGGGAGATTTGCAGTTGTTCCAGCGCCTGCCCGATGACCGCTCTGGCAGACAGGGAACGGTCGTTGCGGGCATACATCGCCATCCCAACTACATCGGATACCGAAAAATCAAACGGACAGCCTGTATCCTGTCCGACATAGCCGATCAGGGCGGCCCGTTCACGCGGGCTGTACTGGGAGAGATCGGAACCGTCTGCCAGCACTTGTCCGGTATTTGGGATGCAGATACCAAATGTCGTTTTAACCAGCGTAGATTTTCCGCATCCGTTCGGGCCGATGATACCAGTCATCCGCCCACTTTCTGCGATTAGAGACACCCCCTTGAGAATCTCTCGGCCACTGAGACGCACCCGGATTTGGTCATATTCCAGCTTCATCCGCTGTACCTCCCTCTGCGGATCATCAGATACAGAAAAAATGGTGCACCGATAAATGCGGTGATGATACCGAGCGGCAGTTCCGCTGCGCCGAACGCGCTTCTTGCAAGAGCGTCCGCCCAGACCAGATAAATCCCTCCAAGCAGCGCACTCAGCGGGATCACGACACGGCAGTCGCTTGTACCGGAAAGCAGCCGGACCGCATGCGGTGCGACCAGGCCGACAAACCCGATCACGCCGGTGACCGAAACAAGGGAGGCAACCAGCACCGCGCAGACAAGGAACATCGATGCGCGAAACGACTTGACCCGCAGCCCCATCGCAGCGGCATCTTCATCCCCCATCATCAGCATGTTGAACCGAGTTCCACAGTGGGTAAACACCGCGATGCCGGCTGTCGTCCCGACCGCGGGAAACAGGAGGGTTTTCCACTGGGCTGCCGCAAGGCTTCCCATCTGCCAGTTGTAGACCGCTGCGATGCTTTCCGGGCTCTTTGCCAGGAAGATCAGAAAGCTGGTGACCGCACCCATCACCGCATTGACCGCAGTTCCGGAGAGCAGGAGGGTCATCGGCTGCAACCGTCCGCCGCCTGCGGTCTTGGCGATAAAATAGACCGCACAGGCTGCAGCGGCTGCCCCTGCAAATGCGGCTAAGGTGGTCTGGTACTGCCCGCCAAAGGCCGGGAGCGGCATCAACAGTGCCCATGCCGCCCCGGCGGATGCGCCGGAGGAGATACCCAGAATATAAGGGTCGGCGATCGGGTTAAGCACCAGAGACTGCATCGCTGCTCCGCAGGCCGCAAGCCCGGCGCCACAGAAGAGGCCAAACAGCACCCGCGGAAGCCGGATATTCCAGACAATCTGGAAATGCGGCATCTCCCAACGTCCGGATGCCAGTTCCCTGCCACCCAAAAACAGCTGGTCTTTCAGGATCCCAAATACCTCAGGAACAGGGATTTGTGCCGAGCCGACCCGGATCGTCCCGACCACCGACCCGCCCAGCACGAGAAGCAGAAACAGGAAAAGGAGCAGCCCCCGCAGACTCCGTCTCCTCAGCGCTCCGGTTACGCGAAGCATTCCGGATAGAAGTATTCCGCGAAGGTGCGGCAGGCGCTCGCTGCGCGCACATCCTGCATCACCGCCACGAGCGGAACGGTCAGATACGCCTGATTTTTGACCGCGGTCACCTCCCGCAGGGCAGGATTGTTGTTGAGAAAATCGAGCTTCTCCTGAATCGTCTGCGAGCCATAGTCATTCAGAATAATGATATCCGGGTTGACCTCCACCAGAGTCTCCACACTGGTATTGAACCACCTGGAATCCGCCATTCCACGGGTGGTGTTGATCCCGCCGGCCAGCTCGATCAGATTGCTTTGCAGTCCGCTGGAAGTGGTATAGATTTCATTGCCATTGAAGGTATCCAGCACGAACGCCTTGACGCGCTCTGTTTCAGGGACTTCCTTCACGGCCTCCTGCACTTCCGCGATCTGCTTCTGAATGCTGGCAATCAACTCAGCGGCGCGGTCCTCCACCTTGAAGATTTTTCCTAGATTTTCAATGTCCTCATAGACATTCTCGATCGTTTCATCCGGGACCAGCGTGCCTGAGATGGTCAGACAATGAATCCCTTTGGACTCGAACTGCTCGTAGCTTCCCCAGCCAGTTTCCTTGAATGCGCTGACTTGACCGATCACCAGATCCGTCCCGAGCGCAACCGCGTTTTCATGCGAACGCTCAACCTCCGGAATGCCTTCAAATTTAGGCTTCAGTTCATCAAGCGGCATTTCGGCGGGGTTGGTTGGAACATTTTTTCCTGCGATGTACGATTCCAGTCCCAGCATCACCATGTTTTCGGCCGCGTACAGGTGGCAGCAGAGCACCTTTTCGGGCATCTTGGTGAAGGTGATGGTTTGATCCCCGTTCTGAATGGTGACCGGCTCATAAGCTTCCTCATCCGCCAAAGTGGAGGAAGCTGGCGCTGACTCGGATGATGGCGCCGATTCCGCAGATGGGGTAGGCCCGGATTTGGCGGCCTGTGTTCCGCAGCCCGCCAGCAGGGTGAGACTGAGCGCCACGGCGATCAGTCTGGAAAAATGGATGGTTCTCATGTGTTGTCCTCCTTCGATTGTTTTGTTGCGGCAGACAATAAAAAAAAGACAAATCTTTCGATCTGTCCGTGTACGCCAAAAGAACGCTGTTTGGACACAGCGTTTTGACCACGCGGCTTTCCCACCGAAAGCGTTGTTTCCCACATGACAGCAGGTCTCCTGGCTCGGATTCATCCTCAGTTCTGGTCTTCCCGGTCTCCCAGTGACATCTTCAGAACCTCGTCCTCCATACAGTAGCGGGGGCTGCTCTGATTCCATCGTCAAAAGCGCATTTGGCGGGCTGACGATATAGATTCCCTGTCAGGCCTTGCGGCACTGCCATGCGTATAGGATTTGTCGGCTGCCGCTGTGCAGGAATATCTGCACCTGGGCATCTGCACTGGGAGAGTCTCCCCATGCAATTTTATAATCGAAATACATCAAAAGGATCAAAGTGTTCTTTTGATGCCTGCGGCCTTTTGGCCGCAGGGAGCCGCCAAAGGCGGTTCTATTTCGTATTATATAGTGAATAAGCATGCATACAGCATGCTTGCGGGTATTTACCCGCTGCTTGAAAACAGAATTGTTTTCAAGTGTATTATACAAGGATAGGAGCGGAGTTGTCAATGGCGCATTTTCCGGTCATCTTGACAGGGAACTGCGAAATATGCTAAAATTATCCAAAGCAGAAACGGGACGTCCCGTTTCTGTCTCTCATACGAGAGACAGAAACGGGACGTCCCGTTTCTGTCTCTCATACGAGAGACAGAAACACGATTGATCTGCCGGGCTTCCCTCATTACGATAGAAAATAAGGAGCGTTTAAAAATGGTATCAAAAAAGCAGATTCTCGAAGAGCTGGAGCGTGTTAACAGCAGGGTGGGACAGCTCGAGCAGACCTGCCAGATGCAGGCGGAGCGGTGTGATGAGAAGATCGGGAAGCTGGAGGAGCAGGACGCACAGCTTGGGCAAAAATACGGCGAAGAAATCTGCAAATTGGAAGAGCGGCTTGGACAGAAGTGCAGGGAAGAAACCAGCAGATTGGAGGAACAGGCTGACCAGAAATACGGTGGGGGAATCGACAAACTGGAAGCGGCTGTTTTTCAGCTGGAAGCCTCCATTGCTGCCATCAGACAGGAGATCTCCAGAGGGGAAATGGATCAAGACAGCAAAAAGGCCGCCATGCTCTATGCCTATCGGTACCTGCTTGACCGGGAGCCGGAAAGGCCGGAAATCGTAGAGGGAAACCAGCTTGGCTGGAAAGAGCTGCGGGCCAATTTCATGAATTCTCCGGAGTATAAGTCCTTACAGTCGTACGATATGGTACAGCAGTATGAAGGGCCGTATTTCAGCCTGAACGTAGAAGGGATCACCTATTTTTATGAAAGACAGGATAAGGTCATCCCGCACTATATGATGGGAAGTGGACGAAACTGGTCGGGAGACGACATCGACAATTTTATCGGCCTTGCGGACCGCGTATATTATCAGGGTAAAGCACCTCAGTCTGGCATTTTCCTGGATATAGGTGGAAATATTGGGACAACCTCCATCTACTGTAAGATGAAGCTGAAAAAGGCGTTCCGGTTCATTGCGTTTGAGCCTTACAGCATCTGTGCAAAGCTGCTGCGGTGCAATGCGGGGATCAATGGAATCGGTCCGGAATTTCAGGTGGAACAGATCGCGTTGTCGGACCAGGTGAGAGAAAAAGCGGCGCTCCGCGTCAACAGTATGGAAAATCAGGGAGGAAACAGCCTGATAACGGGCAGCAAGGATGATACGGATGAGATTGTCGCAACCACCACGCTTGACCAGTATTTAAAAGAGCACAATATTGCGCAGAGCGAGATCAAATATATCTGGATTGATGTAGAAGGGCACGAATATGAAGTATTGAAGGGGAGCCGTTCGCTCTATCAAAGCCACAAAATTCCCACCTGTATCGAATTCAATCAGGATCGTTATCATGCCTCTGGAAATTATGAAGAGATGATCGCCATGCTGGAGGAGTATTTTGATTCTTTTGCGATCAGCGCACAGGTTACGGAAGGGAACGAAACCTTCCGCCCGATTTCTGAAGTGAAGCTGCTGTGGGAAGAGCTAAACCACGAGCCATGCGATCTGATCCTTCTGTAAAAGGCTATACCTGCTGAAATGAAAAGAGCACTTTTCTGTCAAGAAAAAAGTGCTCTTTTTCTGCATTTGGTGCGCTGATGCGTATTTTGTATGTTTCCGGTAAAATTTGCCCACACTAGTTCCAGAAAAAACGAATGGACGGATAGGGCAATGGACAAACAACGCTTACAAAAAATTGAAAAAAAGGCGCAAGACGCATATCAGCGCGCGCTCCAGAAATCCGACGGCATCCGCCAGCTGCGTTATATCCTGAAGGACGCGCTGCTGTTGCTGCGCAAGACTTATCATGCGCTGGAACAGCAGCCGCAGGACGGCTGGAAAAGATGGGTATATGACCATTTTTACGCATTCGAGGGACATGCCCTCCATACGATCGAGGAGATGCAGAGTCTGCGCGGACGTGGAATCCCGCTTTACCGAATCACGTTTCTGCTTTACGAAGTATTTTCGGATGGACAGGAACCGCTTGGTCAGGAGGCGGTGGAACAGGCGCTCCGAACCGCCAATGCGACTGCTGAACTGGAGGAATGCCAGCTCAGTTTTGTTTATACGGCATTGAAAGGGATCCTGATCTTGATTGCGGCGGATGCATGCAGAGACGACTGTTCTGAGGAGAGGCGGGAACCGCTGCTTACCTATGCGGCAGCGGGACTGGATGCGGTCTATGAGATCGACTTTGACAAAGTCAGCCGGCATTGCAGCCCGGTGGAATCAATATTGGAGCAGGATCCATCATGCGTTTACCCGCGGATGGAGCGGGAATCCCGGGCGCATTACCGACAGATTGTGGCGCGGATTGCACAGCGCTCGGGGATCGCAGAAAGTCAGGTGGCACGCGATGTGCTGCATTGCGCCCAGCAGGCGGATGCGGAGCGGGAACGGCATGTGGGATTTTACCTGCTTAACCGCGATCCACAGGAAATCCATGCCCACCGGATGGGCGGCATCCTGCTTGCAGCAGTCTGGCTGATCCCGCTGGCGCTCTGTGTCCTGCTGGGAGTTTACAGCCTGCCTGCTGCACTGGCGGCCTATCTGCCGCTGGTGGAGACGGTGCGTCTTTTGCTGACTGCTGCCGCATTGTACAGAACGCGGCCTGCCCATCTGCCGCGCATCCGTCTGGATAATCACGCCCCCAAAACGGTGGTTACGGTCTCCATGGTACTGCCGGATGCTTCGGAATCTGAAACCCTGCTTGCACAGTTTGAGCGGCTTTCTTTTTCCAACCGCGCGGATAACCTGTTTTTCTGTCTGCTTGCCGATCTGCGGGAGGAGAAACGTCCCTGGCATCCACAGGATGAGGCGAATATTGCTGCTGCGAAAAAGGTCTTTGTGCATCTCAACAGCCGGTATGGGGGACGGTTCGTGCTCTTCATCCGCCGGCGCACCTACAACAAGACCCAGGACACCTATTCAGGCTGGGAACGTAAGCGCGGCGCAATCATCGAATTTGTGCGGTTTTTGCAGGGCGGACAGGTGGAACCGGTCTGCTTTGTTGGGAATCGGGAGCAGCTTACCGAGATGAAATATCTCATCACACTGGATGCGGACACCGGGCTTTCGTTTGACGCGGCAAACCGGCTGATTTCAGTTGCGGAGCACCCGCTCAATCGCCCGGTCATCGACAAACGGCAGATCGTCACCCAGGGGTTCGGCATCCTTGTCCCGCGGATCGGGGTGGATTTGGAGTCCGCGAAGGCCACTGTCTTTTCCCGGATCATGGCGGGTGCGGGCGGCATCGCGACCTATGAACAGGCGTGCAGCGACTTCTACCAGGACCTGTTCGGAAGCGCGATCTTTTCGGGAAAGGGATTGATCGACATTCAGACGTTCCATGAGGTGGTTGGACGGCGGTTCCCCGAGGGGGCAGTGCTCAGTCACGATATTCTGGAGGGAGCCTATCTGCGGGTGGGGTTGGTTTCCGATCTGGAGATGACCGACAGCGCACCGCGCAACGCTGCCTCCTGGCTCGCCCGGCTGCACCGTTGGGTGCGCGGGGACTGGCAGAACCTGCGTTTTCTGGGCAGGCAGTTCACTTTGCATGGAGTCAGACGCCCCCATCCGATCAGTACATTGGCCCGCTACCAGCTTTTTGACAACCTGCGCCGGTCGCTCAACCCGGTCTTTGCGGTTTTATGCGTGGTTCTGTCCTGCTTCACGGCGCCGCAGATTTCCGGCATCCTATGCGCGGCGGCATTCCTTTCGATCGCGTTGGGGCCGTTGTTGGGGTGTGTTCGCGCTCTGCTGGGCGGATGGGGCGCAGCAGCTTCCCGCCGGTATTTTGGACACGGATTGCCGCTCGCAATCGAACTTGCGGCGCAGGGTGGGCTTCTGGTTTCCCTATGTGCGGAACAGGCGGCGGTCTCGCTTGATGCAGCGGTGCGCACTCTCGGCCGTCTGCGCACCGGAAAGCACCTGCTCGAGTGGACCACCGCTGCCCAAAGCGAGGTCAGGCGGATCAGCTTTCTGGCGATGCTGCGCCGCAGTTGGGGTACAGCGGCGCTGGGCGGATTGCTCGTCCTGTTTGCACCGGCGGGCCGCTGGTGGATACGCCTGTTCGGGCTTTTCTTTCTGCTTTATCCGGCCCTAGCGGCGGTAACTGCCCGGAAATGCCCGGATCGTAGCCCCGCTCTTTCGGACGAAGAGCGTCGGGAACTGCTGGGCTGGTGTGCGCAGATGTTCCGCTATTACGAGGACTACGCCAACGCGGAAAACCATTACCTGCCGCCCGATAACGTGCAGTTCTCGCCTGTGGAGCGTGTGGCGCGCCGTACCTCCCCGACCAATATCGGGATGCTGCTGCTTTCCAACCTTGCGGCGCGGGATCTGCACCTGATCGACAGCGCAGGGCTTGCGCTGCGGCTTTCGCGCACCTTTGAAACGATCGGGCAGCTTGAAACCTGCCATGGGAACCTCTATAACTGGTATGCGACCGATGATCTGCGGGTGCTCCCTGACCGGTTTGTCTCGGCGGTGGACAGCGGGAACTACCTCTGTGCTCTGGTGACACTCAAGGAGGGTCTTTATGAATATGTACCCTGTGAACCCCGGCTGCAAGAGATCATCGACCAGATTGAGACCATCCTGAAAACCACAGATCTTTCGGTCTTTTACAACCCCAACCGGGAGCTGTTTTCCATCGGGCTGGATCAGAATGGGAACCGGGTTGGCTCCCACTATGATTTCCTGATGAGCGAAGCACGCACGATGAGCTATTATGCGATTGCGTCCCGGCAGGTGCCGCACCGGCACTGGCGCGCGCTCAACCGGTCGATGAGCCGGGAGGGGGCATACGCCGGCCCGATCTCCTGGACCGGCACCCTGTTTGAATATCTCATGCCGCATCTGCTCCTGCCGGTCAGTCAGGGTTCGCTGCTGGGGGAAGCGGTACACTACGCCCTTTGGTGCCAGAAGATGCGTGCAAAATGTGCCGGCCTGCCCTGGGGGATCAGCGAGAGCGGCTATTTCGCGTTCGACAGCCAGCTCAACTACCAGTACAAGGCACACGGGGTACAGGCGCTCGCCGCCAAACAGGGGATGGATCGGGAATGTGTCGTCTCCCCCTACTCCAGCTTTCTGGCTCTGCCGTTTGACCCGCACAGCGGGATGGAGAACCTCCGCCGGCTGGAACAGCTTGGGCTGGTCGGGCAGTATGGGTTTTATGAGGCGGCGGATTTCACCGAGGAACGATGCGGCGGGGAATACCGGATCGTACGGTCGTTTATGGCGCACCATGTCGGGATGAGCCTTGCCGCAGCGGTGAACGCGCTTTTCCAGAACCGGATGCAGAAGCGGTTTCTGCGGGACCACGCGATGGGTTCTGCACAGGAATTCCTACAGGAAAAAGTAGCAAAAGATGTGGTGGTGTATGGCAGAATGAGAAAACAGGAACCAACTCCAAGGGAGGGATCAAAGCGGGAACCGCTCTCCCTCCAGCCGGTGGGGAATCCGGACCAGCCGGTCTGCGGGATGCTCACCGGGAGCGGATTGAGCCATTTTTTTGCGGACACGGGAACCAACTGGCTTTCCTGCGGGGATCAGGAGGTCACCCGCCGGTCCCGCGGCCTGCTGCGGGATAGCCAGGGCATTCTGGCGGTGGTGCGGCTCTGCGGGGAGACGATCAGCGCGGTTGCCGCTCCCTTCTTTCAGGAAGGGGTGGAGCACCGGTTCGGGTGCGCGGGCGGACAGGCGGCCTATCAGGCGCGCAAAGGGAATCTGGGGGTTTCCCAGACATTTGTAATCGACCGGTCGCTCCCGGTAGAGGGATGCACCGTAACGGTTCAGAATGGCACCGGGATTCAGGCGGTTGCCGACCTGCTGTTCTATCTCGAACCAGTGCTTTCGACCGAAAGTGCGTATGCCGCTCATCCCGCCTTTTCCAAGCTGTTTGTCTGCGGCGGGCGGGAACAGGCGGCGGATACGGTGGTCTTTTCCCGCCGGAACCGGGACGGTTCGGACGGGCTGTTCCTGACCCTCGGGTTCGACCGGCGGTACAGCTACGCCTACGCCCTGCGCCGGGAGGATGTGACCCCCTATCCGGACGGGCTGCAAAACCTGCTTCGGTTCGACACGCTTCCGTTTGACGGGGGGACTGCCACCCCGGACGGCTGCTGCGCGCTCCGGCTGTCCACACTGGTTCCGGCGGAGGGAGAGGCCCAGGTCACCCTGCTGCTCTCTGTGGCGGCAACGCTGGAGGAAAGCGTAGGAAACCTGATTTCGGTGCGGGAACGTGGGGTACAGCCTGCGCAGCCGGTTCTGCCGGAGGATTCCCTCGCCGGACGGATGGCGCGGACCTTTTTGCCCGCGCTTCTGTTTGGGACTGGGATTCCCGAACCAATCCGGCAGGCGCGTGCGGAAAGCCGGCGCGGGCAGGATGCGCTCTGGTCGCTGGGAATTTCAGGGGACCGTCCAATCCTGCTCTACGACTGGCGTACCAGGCCGGAACCGGATTCCCTCGGGGCCTGCCTGCGCTGTTGGGACCAGCTCCGGTTCGCAGGTCTGGAATTTGATCTCTGTCTGTTGGGCGCACCGACGTTCGAACTGCCGGAGGGGGTGCGTGCGCTTGACCCGGACACGCTCGATCCACAGTCCCTCACGGCGCTCTATGCGGCGTCCTGCGGGATTTTTGGGGTCGAAGGGGCTACCGAAGGGGGGCAGGCGGTTTTTCCCGTCGAGATGCTGCATCTCCTGCCTGCGGAGATTCCAGGGGGAGAGGACCGGTTCGACCTCGTGGGGGGCGCCTATCTGGACGGATGGTTTTATGTCGATCGGGTGACCCCGCTCCCGTTCACCCACATCCTTGCAAACCGCACCTTCGGGTGCCTGCTCAATGACGCGAGCCTCGGATGCACCTGGTGGAGAAATGCCCACGAATGCAGGCTCTCGTCCTGGAGCAACGACATTGCTTCGGGTCTGGACGGGGAACGGCTGCTCCTGCAAACCACCGAAGGGATTTATGACCTCTGCAAGGGGGCGCGGGCCGCATTTTCCCCGGAAGAGGCGCGCTATATGGGCAGAGCGGGCGGAATTGCCTGTACGGCAGCGGTCGCGCTCTGCGGGGAACAGAGCGCGAAGCAGGTCAGCCTGCGGCTGGAAAACACCAGGATGGTGGAAACCGAGGTGGTCTGCACCTATCTGCTCGAACCGGTACTGGGGGTGAGCCGTCTGACAGCGAAACACCTCCAGATGGAGCAGGATGAAAACTGCCTGCTCCTACACAATCCCTACACCATGTCCGGCTGTTTTGCGGCGATACACGTCCCGGGGGAGCATCCGAGTTACACGTCAAGCCGCGCGGCCCTGCTTTCTGGGGACTGGTCCGCTCGGGAGCTTATCACGGGCAGCGATCCGGTCATAGGAGTCATGGTGCGCAAACGCCTGCCGCCCCATCAGGCGCAGCAGATCACCTTTGTTCTCGCGGCGGCGGCAAGCCGGGAGGACGCAATCCGCGCGGCAAAGACCGCCTGTCCGGGCGCGGGGCATCCGTTTGAAAGACGCACCATCCGGATTTCCACCCCGAGCGAGCCGCTCGACCGGCTGGTCAACACCTTCCTGCCACATCAGATTCTGGCGGGGCGGCTGTTCGGCAGAAGCGCATTTTATCAGAGTTCGGGGGCGTACGGGTTCCGCGACCAGCTTCAGGATGCGGGCGCCTGTCTTGCGATTGCACCGGACGAAACCCGGCGTCAGATTCTGCGGTGCTGCACCGCGCAGTTTGTACAGGGGGATGTGCTTCACTGGTGGCATCCGCTCCCGCCCGGACGGATGCGCGGGGTGCGCACCCGTTTTTCCGACGACCTGCTCTGGCTGCCCTATACGGTATGTGACTACCTCGAAGCGACCGGGGACAGCACACTGCTGCATCATCCAGTCAGTTTCTGCGCGGGGGAGCCGCTTGAGGAGTCCGAACAGGAGCGGTATTTTGAAACCGGCTACACCAAAGAGAAGGCAAGCGTCTACGACCACTGCCTCCGGGCGATCGACCGGGCGTCCCGCATCGGGGACAGGGGAATCCCCCTGATCGGCTGCGGCGACTGGAACGACGGATTTTCCAATGTCGGGGTAGAAGGACGCGGGCAAAGTGTCTGGCTGGGGATGTTCCTTTCGGTCCTGCTCGAACGGTTTGCGCCGGTCTGCGAGCAGCAGGGAGACCCTGTCCGGGCGGAGGGGTTCCGGCGGGATGCGGAACAGCTCCGCAAGCAGATCGACCGAAACTGCTGGGACGGAAGGTGGTACCTGCGGGCATTCTATGACAACGGGATGCCGATGGGGAGCCGCCGGAACGATGAATGTCAGATCGACCTGCTGCCGCAGAGTTTTGCGGTGCTCGCAGAAATGCCCGACTGCACCCGGACCGACGCCGCACTGGACAGCGCGATCCGCCGCCTTGTGGATGGGAAACACCGCTTGGTGCGGCTGTTCACCCCGCCATTCGACCGCTCGGAGCAGCAACCCGGATATGTCGGGGCCTATCCGGCCGGAATCCGGGAAAATGGCGGTCAGTACACCCATGCGGCGGTCTGGTTTGCGATGGCACTGCTGCGCGCGGGGCGGCGTCAGGAGGGATGGGACCTGCTTGATCTGCTGAATCCATCCTCCAGATGCACCGATGGGACCCTTGCCCGCCAGTTCAAGACCGAGCCCTACTGGATGCCTGCCGACATCTACACCCATAGCGGGGTCTGTGGACACGGAGGTTGGAGCCTTTATACCGGAGCGGCGGGCTGGTACTACCGCGCGGTGCTTGAAGAGCTGCTGGGCCTGCGGTTCCGGGACGGGAGGCTCACCCTTTCACCCAGCCTGCCTCCCGAATGGAACCGGTTTTCCGCGTCCATCCGGGAGGGGGACGCTGTCCTCTTGGTCGAGGTGGTGCGCACCGGGAACCGTTCGCTCACGGTGGACGGACAGCCGGCTGAACAAATCCCTGCGGACGGTGGCTCCCATACGATTTTGTTAACGATTTAAAAACAGGGTGAAAAAGTTGGTACAATCGCGGGAATCTGTGCTATAATAAGGTCTACCGGGCCAGCCGCTTCATGGTTTATCATAGGGAACGGCTGGGTTCGGCGCCGCGATGCGGCGTGTGCAGTCAGAATGTCGTATCTACAATTTTATCTTTCAGACAGGAGATCATTCGATGAGCAATTCATTTCAGCGAGAACAGCTCTGTGACGGAGTGCACTTCAGCAGTGTCACAGATCCCAAATTCAAGCACAACCGCATAACAGCCAATCTGGTGATCCCGCTCGACCGCGAGACGGTGACCGACAACGCAGTAGTTCCGTTCCTCCTGCGCAAGGGGTGCAGAAGCTGCCCGGATTTTACCAGGCTCAACCGGAAACTCTACGAGCTGTATGGCGCGTCGCTCGCCTGTGATGTGACAAAATATGGCGGCTGCCAGTCGCTTGATCTGTCGATCTATGGGGTTGACGACCGGTTCACCCTCGGCGGGGAGGAGATGGTCCGTCCCTGCGCGCAGCTTTTGACCGACATCCTGCTCGATCCAGCCTTTGCAGACGGTGTGTTCCCGGAAAAGGATGTGGAACTCGAGCGGCAGCAGATCATTGACGTGCTCGAAAGCCAGATCAACGACAAGCGGTTCTATGCGATGAGCCGGTGCCAGTCGATCATGTGCGAAGGGGAAAAGATCGCGATCGAAAAGTATGGCTATATCGAGGACGCGCACAAAATTACCCCGGCTTCGGCAGCAGATGCCTACCGCCGGATTCTTCGCAGCGCCCAGATCGAACTGCTCTTTGTCGGCTGCGGAAATCCCGCGACCGCGAAGGAAATTTTCCGGCAGGCGTTCTCATCTGTGGAGCGCGCACCGGTCCCGGTGGAACCGGTCCACACCCGCCCCAGAGCCGAGCAGGTCAACGAGGTGACCGAACAGCTGGATGTCGCGCAGTCAAAACTGGTGCTGGGCTTCCGCACCGGCGGCATCGGCGGTGACCTCAAAAAGCTTGCTGCCATGCGGGTCATGGTTGCGCTCTATGGCGGGACCCCCAATTCCCGCCTGTTCCTCCATGTGCGGGAGAAGCAGAGCCTCTGCTACTACTGCTCCGCCCGTCTGAACCGGCTCACCGGGCTGATGTTCGTGGACAGCGGGGTGGAGAAGGCCAACAAACAGAAGGCGTACGACGAGATCATGAACCAGTTCCGGGTGATGCAGAGGGGCGAATTTACCGATGATGAGATCACCGCGACCAAGCTGCTGATGCAGACTTCGTTGAACGCGGTGGGGGATTCGCTCGGCGCAATCGACGACTGGTATATGACCCAGATCATGATGGGCAGGGTCTGTTCGCCCGAGGAGGAAAGCGCGATGATCGAGGCGGTAACCCGCGAAGAGATTGTCGAGGCGGCCGGCCAGGTCACGTTGGATACCGTTTATTTTCTCACCGGAAAGGAGGCGGAGTAAATGGAAAAGACCATCATCCGCTCGGAACGTCTGGGGATCGAGGTCTGCCGGATCAAACACGACTCGGGGCTGACCATGCTGCTCTGCCCCATGGAAGGGTTCTCGACCGCCTACGCGGCGTTTACGACCAAGCTCGGCTCGGTGGACACCCGGTTTAAAACCCAGGATGACGCGGATTTTGTGGATGTTCCGGAGGGGGTAGCCCATTTCCTCGAGCATAAGATGTTCGAAAATGAGGAAGGGGACGCATTTGCCCGGTATGCAAAAACCGGCGCTTCGGCAAACGCGTTCACCTCGTTCGACCGCACGAGCTATCTGTTTGCCTGCACCGACCGGTTTTCGGAATCGCTCGAAATCCTGCTGGATTTTGTCCGCCGGCCCTATTTTACCGAAGCGTCGGTGCAGAAGGAGCAGGGAATTATCGGACAGGAAATCCGGATGTACGATGACAGCGGGGACTGGCGGGTGATGTTCAACCTGCTCGGCGCGCTCTATCACAACCATCCGGTGCGCATCGACATTGCGGGCACCGTTGAGTCGATCGCGCAGATCGACCACGAACTGCTATACCGCTGCCACCGCACCTTCTATCATCTCAATAACATGGTGCTTTGCGTGGCGGGCAACTTTACGGTTGAGCAGGTGCTGGAGGTCGCCGGACGGGTGCTGAAACCGGACGCCAAGCCGGTGGAGATCGAGCGCGGCAGGGTCGATGAGCCGGATTCGATCTGTCAGCCGCTGGTCGAACAGAAACTTTCGGTCGCAACGCCGCTCTTCCACTTCGGATTCAAAGGGGTTTCCAGCGGTGAAGCGGGCAACCTGAAAAATCAGATTCTGGACGAGATGCTCTGTGACCTGATCGCAGGGGAGGCTTCCCCGCTCTACCGCAGGCTGTATGATGCGGGGATCATCAACGCGACGTTCGGTACCGAGGTGATGGCAGGACGCGATTATATGTGCGCGATCTTCTCGGGTGAATCGCGTGAGCCGGAAAAGGCGGCGGAGCAGATCAGGGAAGAGGTCGCGGCGCTCAGGCGGGACGGGATCGACCGGGAGCAGTTCGAGCTGATCCGGCGGGCGACCTATGGGCGGTATATCGGCCTGTACAGCCGCACCGAGCCGGTCGCGGGGCTGATGTGCGCCGCCCACTTCGCGGGGATCGACGACATCTTCTCGCTGCTTGACGTCATCGCCAACGCAACCCTTGAACAGATGGAAGAGCGGCTGCGGGTCGCGTTCGATCCGGAGAAATCCGCACTTTCGATCGTCCGGCCGCAGGACAGCGAGACAGGGGGAACGGTGGAATGAGTATGGAAAGGCATACGGTCGCTTTCCCCGGGCTTGGGATTGAGCCGTTCCAGCTCGACCGGGTGGCGTTCACCATCCCCGGGATCGACTGGCCGGTCTACTGGTACGGTATCCTTTTTGCATTGGCGTTCCTGCTCGCAATCCTGTATATTTCCAAACGCGCGCCTGTCTTCGGTCTGGACCCGGATCGGGCGCTTGACGTGGTGCTCGGCGGCGCGCTGGGCGGGATTATCGGTGCGCGGGCCTATTTCGTAATCTTTTCGTGGGATCAGTACAAGGACAATCTGGCCAATATTTTTAAAATCTGGGAAGGCGGAATCGCGATCTATGGGAGCGTGATCGGCGGGTTCCTCGCCGGGTATCTGACCTGCCGGATTCGCAAAGTGAAGTTTCTGCCCATGGCAGACCTCGCGGTTGGCGGACTGATTCTCGGGCAGGCAATCGGGCGCTGGGGCAACTTCGTCAATATCGAGGCGTTTGGAAGCGTCACCGGCGGCGCGTGGCGGATGTGCTCCCCCGCAGCAGCGGATTTCCTGCTTCGCACAGGGCAGATCGACCAGACGGTTGCCGACCAGATCACGGCCGGGACGCTCGGTGTACATCCAACCTTTTTCTATGAATCGGTCTGGTGCCTGACCGGGTTCCTGCTGATCGTCTGGATGACCGGCCGCCGCCGGTTTGACGGTCAGCTCACCCTCTTCTATGCAGGCTGGTACGGGCTTGGCCGGTCGGTGATCGAAGGGCTGCGCACCGACAGCCTGATGTGGGGAAGCGTACGGGTTTCGCAGGCGCTCGCAGTGGTGCTGGTGATCGCATCGGCCGTGGCAGTATTTGTGGTTTGCCGGAAGATCAAAAGCGCGGACGGCCCGGACCGCTGGAAACTTTATGTGGATACCGAAGAAGGACAGGCCATCCTGCGCGGGGAATTCTATTCCAGGCCGCAGGAAGGGCCGGTCGCGGCAGAGGAAGAGGAGCCGGCGCAAACAGAACAGCCGGACAGCGGGATGCCGGCAGGGCAGGACGCTGCCCCAAAGGAGGAGGAAGAGCAGGATGAACGCAAAACTGATTGACGGGAAAGCGGTAAGCGCTGAACTGCGCGGGCAGATGAAGGCGGAGGTTGCCGCGCTCGCGGAAGAGGGGATCACCCCGGGACTGGCAGTGGTGCTGGTCGGGGAGGACCCGGCCTCGCAGGTCTATGTACGCAACAAGGAAAAAGCGTGTGAAGAGCTGGGGATTTACTCGGAAAAATATCTGCTTCCTGCCCAGACAACACAGGAAGAGCTGCTCGCGCTAGTGGACAAGCTCAACGGAAAGCCGGACATTGACGGTATCCTGGTTCAGCTTCCGCTGCCCGGGCATCTTGATGAAAAGGCTGTGATTGCGGCCATTTCCCCGGAAAAGGATGTGGACGCGTTCCATGCGCAGAATGTCGGGAAAATCATGATTGGCAACTACAAATTCCTGCCCTGCACACCGGCAGGGGTGATGGAACTGCTGCGTGCGGCGCAGGTCGAGGTGAGCGGCAAGGAATGCGTCGTGATCGGGCGCAGCAACATTGTCGGCAAACCGATGGCGATGCTCCTGCTGCACCAGAACGGGACGGTCACTATCTGCCATTCGCGGACCAGAGACCTCGCGGAGGTCACCCGGCGGGCGGACATTCTGGTCGCGGCGGTTGGAAAGGCAAAGTTTGTCACCGCGGATATGGTCAAGCAGGGGGCGACTGTCATCGACGTGGGGATGAATCGCGATGAAAATGGTAAACTCTGCGGGGATGTGGACTTTGACGCAGTCTGCGAGGTTGCAGGCGCGATTACCCCGGTTCCGGGCGGCGTCGGGCCAATGACCATCACCATGCTGATGAAAAATACGATTGCCGCTGCAAAACGCTGATTGGATTTCGTGGTATCTGCGCGGGCCAGGCGCGAGAGGCAATAGGGCCTCGGATACGGCATCGAAAAAAGATTGCGAAAGAGACGTTCTTGTGTCAGAGCCTCTTTCGCAATTCTTTTTTTGTCTTGCAGCTTTTCCGGACAGGCATTATAATGGAAGGGTATCAAAAGAAGATGCGCACTGTGCCGAGCGCCAGCAGCAGCGCGCCGGAAAGACAGCCGGCCGCACGTCTGCTGACGGTACGTCTATGTAGGACACGTCCGGCAGAGGCGCCGAGCGACAGGCAGGCCGCCTGCATCAGTCCGACAGTGACAGGCAGCCTCCATTCTATCCCGGTGCTTCCCAGCGCAAGCCCGATCCCGGCCCCAAGCATATCCATCGACAGGGAAATCCCAAGGAAGGCCGCTTCCATAAGGTCGATGGTTCCGGAATGGTCCAGGTCGCCCTGTTCGGGGTTTCGGATGACCTGGATGGTCATGCCGAGCGCGTGGAAGATATGGGGGCTGGGGGGACTGGGCGGTTTTTCGGGCAGCAGGGAGCGGATGACCGAAAGCGCTCCCAGCAGCAGCAAAATGCTTGCGCCAAGCAGAGATGCCATGCTGTTCGGAATCAAAACGCGCAGCAGGGAGCCCGCGCTGATCGAAAGGGCTGCAAAGGCGGCGGAGAGCAGCGCAACAGCCGCTTTTGCCGGGGCACTGATTTTGACCCCGCGCAGGCCGAGCGCAAGACCGGCGGCAAAGCCGTCGGCACTCAGGGCAAACGCGGTAAAGCATAAGAACAGAAACATTCCAGACACCACCTGTTCAGGATTTCCCGCAAGGGGGCATTGTTCTATCCTATGGACAGTGTTTGGGTTTGGTTCAAAACAGTGGAAGGATGGTTATTGACAATGCAGATTTTTTCCAGAGCTGAAATCCTGCTGCCGCAGGGGGAAGACCTTTCCGGGTGGAGCGTGGTCGCGTGCGACCAGTACACCTCCGAGCCGGACTACTGGGACCGGGTGGAGCAGCGCACACAGGGAATCCCTTCATCATCCCATCTGATTATCCCGGAAGCATACCTGAGCCAGCCCGGGCTGGACGGGCGGATCAGCCGGGTGAATGCGGAGATGCAGAAATACCTTTCGGAAGGGCTGTTCCGCACCCTTCCGGACAGCTACCTCTATCTGGAACGGGAGCTGGCCCCGGGAAAGGTGCGCCATGGGCTGATCGGAAAGATCGACCTCGAAGCGTATGACTATAAGCCGGGCAGCCAGTCGGGGGTGCGGCCGACCGAAGGGACGGTCGAAAGCCGCCTGCCGCCGCGCATCCGGGTGCGGCAGGACGCGCTGCTGGAACTGCCGCATGTTATGGTGCTGATTGACGATCCGGATGGCCTGGTGATCGAGCCGCTTGCGGCACAGGCTGCGCAGATGCAGCAGGTCTACCAGTTCACACTGATGGAAAATGGGGGAGCTGTGCGCGGCTGGTCGCTCGACCGGGCCGGGGCCGACCGGGTGGATCAGGCGCTTGCGCGGCTCGCGGAGCAGGCCGAACAGGCCAACCGGGCGATCGCGCCGGACAAGGCGCCGCTCTATTTTGCCATGGGGGATGGCAACCATTCGCTTGCAACCGCGAAAGCCTGTTATGAGAAGCTCAAGCAGACACTGCCCGAGGAGGAATGGAAAAACCACCCGGCGCGGTATGCGCTGGTAGAGCTGGTCAATCTGCATGATGCAGCACTGGAGTTCGAGCCGATCCACCGGGTGGTGTTTGGCGTGAAGCCGCAGGAACTGCTGGACGAACTGAACCGGTTCTGCGAGGTTTCCGAAACCGGTGAGGGGCAGTCGTTCGAATGGCGGACAGCCGACCGTTCCGGCAGGATCGTTGTGAAGAACCCGCCCTCCCAGCTTGCGGTTGGAACGCTTCAGCTCTTTATCGACCGTTACCTTGCTTCCCACGGCGGCGAGGTGGACTATATCCATGGGGAGGATACCCTCGAAAAACTCTGCCAGAGGGAAGACGCCATCGGGTTCCTGCTCCCTGTCATGGGCAAAGACGAGCTGTTCCGCACCGTCCAGATCGACGGCGCGCTCCCCAGAAAAACCTTTTCGATGGGGCATGCACATGAAAAGCGGTTCTATCTCGAGTGCCGGAAAATCCGATAAGGGCTGTCAGCGCAGGATTCCCCGATGTCTCTCAAATTTTTGAAGGAGTGTGCAGGATGGAACGAAAGAGCGCGATAAAACTGGCGCTGGGCGAAGAACTGCCCGAGCTGGTACTCAAGCACGCGAAGGTGGTCAACGTATTCACCCGGGAGATCGAAGAAGCCGACGTCGCGATTTCGGACGGTATGATCTGCGGTGTGGGCAGCTATTGCGGGAAGAACGAGGTGGAGCTTGGCGGCGCATATCTGGTCCCTGGCTTCATCAACGCTCACTGTCATGTAGAAAGCTCAATGGTCACTCCGCTTGACTACGGCCCGGAAGAACTGCGCTGGGGGGTCACCACGCTGGTTACCGACCCTCACGAGATCGCAAATGTCCTAGGTACAGAGGGCGTCCGGTTTATGCTTCGGGCAGCCGAAGGGAGCGGTGTCAACTACTATGTGCAGGTACCCTCCTGTGTGCCGGCAACCCCGTTCGAGCACGCCGGAGAGGTGCTCACCGCTGAGAAGATGGAACCGCTCAAATCCGACCCGCAGGTGTTGGGGCTGGGCGAGATGATGAACTATCCGGGGGTGGCGGGCTGCGACCCGGAGGTGCTCGCCAAACTGGAACTGTTTGGCGAAAGCGTGATCGACGGGCATGCACCTTCCCTTTCCGGGAAAGGGTTGCAGGCATATGTGGCGGCGGGCATCCATACCGACCATGAGAGCACCACTTACGAAGAGGCGCGGGAAAAGCTGCGCGCAGGCATGGCGGTGCTGGTGCGGGAGGGGAGCGCCTCCAAAAACCTCCGGGACATCCTCACCGGTGTGGTCCGCGACCGTATTGACACGACCTGCCTGGCGTTCTGCACCGACGACAAGCACCTTGCGGATATCCGCCGGGAGGGCACCATCCGCTGGAACATCCGGCTGGCGGTTGAGCTTGGCCTGGACCCGCTCACTGCTATCCAGATGGCGACCATCAATGCCGCGCGGATCTATCGCCTGCCCAGACTGGGAGCCGTTGCGGTTGGTTATCGGGCGGATCTCGTCGTGCTGGACAACCTCACCGACTTCAACGTGCTTTCGGTCTATAAAGATGGAGAACAGAAGGTGCGCAGCGGTAGATTGACGTTTGGATACGCCTGGGGGGCGGCCGGGGATGTGGAAAACGCTGTCAATCTTGCGCCGCTCCCACCGGACGCGTTTGCCCTGCCCGAGCGGGCGGAGCATCCGGTAATCCGGATTGTAAAGGGGCAGATCGTAACGGCTGCATCCACTGTCCCGGCAGATGCAGTGGACGAACAGATCGCTTCGGGCAGACTGCGCAAAATCGCGGTGATCGAGCGCCACCATGCGACCGGTAATATTGGTGTTGGGTTGATCGAGGGGTATGGGTTGACTCACGGAGCGGTTGCGACCACCGTTGCGCATGATTCGCACAACCTGATTGTGGTCGGGGACAACGACGCGGACCTGTTTGCGGCGGTTGAGGAGATCAAACGGATCGCAGGAGGATACACGATTGTGCAGGACGGCCACGTGCTCGGGTCGCTGCCTCTGCCGATCGCCGGACTGATGAGTACAGGACCGGCTGACCGCCTGATTGCCGATCTCGACAGCATGATTGAAAAGGCGCGGCGGGCAGGGGTCGCGGAAGGGATTGACCCATTCATTACCCTGAGTTTCATGGCGCTTCCGGTGATCCCGGAAATCCGGATCACCGATATGGGGGTTTTTGATGTGACCAGGTTCCAGTTCCTATAGTCGGGCGACCGGTAGTCCCCATTTTTTGAAATTCTGTGAAAAAATCGGAAAAGGCATCGGCACATATCAGTGCCGATGCCTTTTTGCCTTGGCGCACTTTCTGAACTGCGTCAGTTTTTTGCGAATTCCTTCGCCACTGGGTGTAGGGAAAACCGGGCTGGGGGAATATTGATCCTGAAACGGCGATACCACCGGCAGAAATGCCGGTGGTATCCAAAGATATTATGATGGCTGGGCTAGCTGGATTCGAACCAGCGAATGCAGCAGTCAAAGTGCTGTGTCTTACCGCTTGACGATAGCCCAAAGAAAAAATCTCCGCTCGGCAGGCGGGCAGAGATTTTTGTGGGGTGGATAGTGGGATTCGAACCCACGGTCTTCAGTGCCACAAACTGACGCGTTAACCAACTACGCTATACCCACCATATTCTGGCGCGCCAGGAGGGACTCGAACCCCCGACCTACTGCTTAGAAGGCAGTTGCTCTATCCAGTTGAGCTACTGGCACAAACTTACGCTTTATGATCTATGGGGTGCGAATATGGAGCGGGTGATGGGAATCGAACCCACGTGTTCAGCTTGGAAGGCTGACATTCTACCATTGAACTACACCCGCACAACCCAAGCGACGCTATTTATTTTAACAAACCTGCCGCAATTTGTCAAGGGCTTATGCATGTTTTTTCCCTGAATATTTGTTCGAATTTTCGCGGCAGAGGATGGGAAAAGATTAACAGGTTATGAATTCTGCGCCATTGCAGGGGAGATTCTTGCAATTTCTGCGCTTTTCCGCTATACTGAATAGGTCAAATTATCGGGGTGGATCAACCAGGGTCTGTCCTGCTTGTGAAAGAGGGGTCCCTATGCTGAAGATTGCGCCATCCATCCTGTCCTGTGACTTTGCAAATCTTGAAGCGGAGGTTTCGGCCATGCGGCGCGCCGGGGCGGACATGATCCATGTTGATGTGATGGATGGACATTTTGTTCCGAATTTGAGCCTTGGGCTTCCCGTGGTCGCTTCCCTTCGCAAAAAGACCGACGTCTTTTTGGATGTGCACCTGATGATTTCCAGCCCGCTTTCCTATGCACAGAAATTTGTGGATGCGGGCGCCAACCTCGTCACCTTTCATGTCGAGAGTGAAAGTGATGTTCAGCAGACCATTGATGCGATCAAGCGGACTGGCAGTCTCTGTGGCCTGTCGGTCAAGCC
Source organism: Anaerotruncus sp. 1XD42-93 (assembly GCF_009917605.1). Classification (NCBI taxonomy): domain Bacteria; kingdom Bacillati; phylum Bacillota; class Clostridia; order Eubacteriales; family Oscillospiraceae; genus Anaerotruncus; species Anaerotruncus sp. 1XD42-93. Next base: position 31,469 of record NZ_QZEG01000013.1, read on the forward strand.
AGCCACCCCCGCAGAGGTGGTTTTCCCCTATCTTGAACAGATCGACCTGGTGTTGGTGATGACGGTGGAACCCGGATTTGGCGGGCAGAAGTTCCAGCCGGAGCTTTGCCCCAAGATTTGGTCGATCCGCCAGGAGATTGACCGGCGGGGGCTTTCTGTTGACCTCGAGGTGGATGGCGGTATTGATGACCAGACAGTTTCACAGGCGGCACAGGCAGGCGCAAATGTATTTGTGGCAGGCAGTGCACTCTTTTCACAGCCTGATTACCGGGCAGCGGTGGAGAATCTCCGCGCCCATGCCCGGAAGGTTTCCCTATTTTAAAGGAAAAAGGCAATCGCTATCCGAAATAGGAGGAGAGCAGGTCGATGGCATCTTTTTCGATGAGCAGTTCTGCATGTTCGTCCAGCCAGGCTGCCGCGACCGGTCCTTCTCCCCAGCGCGGTCCAAACTCATCCAGAACCGCGAGCGAACGGTTTTCGAGTATGTCGAGGGGGTAGACGGCAAGCCTCCATTCCCCGTTGATCCGGTAAAGCATACTTTTTCGTATCCTGTGGGCATATCGTTGAAATAGCTTCACCGATCCGCCGATCAGGGCATCCACATCGGAAAAGGCGTAGATTACCGGTGATGCGGCATGGCGCCGCACCTTCCATCTGCGGGGAGGCCGATCCTGCGGAGACGAAAAAAGCAGAAGGCATCCTCCGTCTTCCAGCGGCTCAATCCGGACCACTAAACAGTCCTCCGGCTGGAAGCCAACCTCCTTTTCCGCGATCTCGAGCAGGGCGAGCACCATCGCCTGTGTGGCCTGACTGGCGCAGTCTACCATTTCGCAGGAAAAGCCGAGTGCCGTAAGCTCGGGTTCTGAAATGCGGATGCTTAGTCTGCTGTTCCCCAGTCGCTTGATTTCCATACCGTTCCCCCCTCAACCCAGATATATGATTGAATTGACCGGAGGTTTCCTATGGCAGGATTTTTATACCGGGGCATCTTGCTCCAACAGCATAAAGAACCGGCACTCTCGCGGGATCTGCGGGAATTTTTCAATGCGGATACAATCGGCATCCAGATGAACCGCCCGCAGGTGGAGGACCCCAACCGGCTCTCCGCCGATGAAATCTGCGAGATCGCGCGGGAAGCAAAGATCGTGGACGAGCGGGACGGCACCCCTCTGATTGATAAAATCCTGCGGGCGCGGGTCCGCAGGCTGCGCCTGCTGGTGGGTGATGCGATCGACGATGAGCCGTATATTTCCAGCCAGCTCAACCCGCTGCTGAAAAATCAGGAGGTCGCTTTTTGTGGGCTTGCCCTGCTGCAAAAGGCGGTGAATGCGCCACAGGCGTGTTTTGCTGTCTACCGCAATCTGACCGACCTCGAAATCCGGATTCCCAAGACAATCGGTTCCTACAAGGTGCGCCGGATTCATGGGCGTTATCCCGCTGAATATCAGGCGTCCAGGTTCTACGGCTCCGAACGCGGGGTGCTCGAGGTCGGGGTGGGGGCGATCATCCACCTTGCGCGTGCGGTTCTCTTCAACCGTCCGCAGACCACCACGTTTGTCACCGTCGCGGGGGACTGTATCGGCAACCCCACCAACCTGGAGGTTTCGCTGGGGATGACGGTCACTCAGACGCTCGAACGATGCGGCCTGATCGATGATCCGGTGCGGGTGGTTATCGGCGGTTCGATGACTGGTATCAGCGTTATCGACACCGACAAAACCTTGATCAACCCATCCACCCGGGCAATCCTTGCGTTTCGTGCCCGGATCGGGGAGAGCGACTTCAACTGTATCGGTTGCTCCCGGTGCGTGCACGCCTGCCCCGAAGGCCTGAACCCCTTTTTTCTCTACCGCAGCTTCCACCAGCGCCGGTATGAAGAGTTCCGCAAGGCTGACCCGCAGATGTGCATTGGGTGTGGTTCGTGCAGCTATGTTTGTCCCGCAAAGCTCGATCTGACCGGCTCGATCCTGCGGGGACAGGCTGAGATGCGCCGGATGATCGGTTCGATCCGGCTGACCAAAGCGCTCGAGCAGAAGAAAAAGGATGCGGAATATAGGAGCTACTATCAGGACTATCTGCTTTATCAGGAGGGCAAAGCCCAGAAGAAGGACCTGCGCCAGCTGGAAAAGGCGCGGCTATCGAATGAGCGCGCCGTGAAGGCGGAGCTTCAGGAGGCGGAAAAGCAAGCCGCGGCGAATCTGGAAGCTGCTAATAATGCCGCACAGGCGGCGCTGGAGCAGGCGCTGAAGGCTTCGGCCGACCAGTTCAAACTGGCAGAGGAAACGGTACAGGTCACAATCGAGGCGGCCCGGTCGGTTCAGACACAAACCGGCCAGCAGCTGGAGCAGGTCCAGCTGAATGCGCAGCGAGCGCAGGAAGCCGCACAGAAGGCCCGTGAAAGAGCCTTGCAGGCGGATGCAAGGGTTTCCGCACTGGAGATGGAGGTGAAACAGAAGGCCGCAGCCCAACAGGACCTCGAAAAGATGCTGCCTACCATCAAGCAGGCGGTGTCCAGGAGCGAGTCCGACGCCCGACGGGCGCAGGAAGCAAAATCTGCGCTTTCGGGAGATAGTTCCGGGCAGACGCTTCACTCGGCAAAAGCTGCCGCGAAACAGGCTTCCGAAGGGGCCAAGTTTGCAGCGAAAAACCTTTCGGATGCGGAGAAAGCTGCGGAAAAGGCCGCAGCCGAAACCGCTAAGGCAAACGAACGCCTCGCCGCTGCCCGCCTCGACGCGGAACAGCAGCATCGGAACGCACAAGCGCTCCAGGCTGCCGCGCAGGACGCAGTCAAAGCGATCGACGGGGCGGCGGCACAGGTTTCGGGGCAGGAGCGGACGGTCGAATATACTGGACAGGTGTGCGCTGAAAAGCTCCGCGAGGCGCAGCAGGTGCGGGAAAAGGCCGACGCCGACGCGCAGGAGCGGTTCCGGCTCGAGAGTGAATCGGCGAAGGCGGTGTATGACGCCGCAATGAAAGCCGCTGCGGACGCCTGGCAAACCGCATCCGAGGAGATCGCCGCCCAATATCAGGCGACCCGGACCTTTCTTGCGCAGCGGCTCGCACAGGCACAGGCCGACGCCGCAGCTGCCCGCGAGGCGGCAGAACGCGCAGCTGCCGACTGGGGCAGTCCGGACAGACGGCCCGACCATGATCCTGTCAACGTAGGGGAGGAAACCCAATGAAACTGAGCAGACATCCCGCCCCGCACATCCGCCACCAGGAGAATAACCGGACCTTGATGTCCGACGTGCTGATCCTCCTGATGGTGTTGATGGTGCTGGCCTATCTTTTTTATGGATTACGCGCACTTGTTGTCTGCGGCGTATCGGTGCTGACGGCGGTTCTCACCGATGCGGTCTGCACCCTGCTGCGCGGCAGTCGTCTGAACCTGTTTGACCTTTCCCCAGTCGTCACTGGAATGCTGATTGCGCTCTGTATGCCCGCGACAATCAGTTTCAAAATCGTTGCATCAGCGGCATTCTTCGCAATCGCGATCGCCAAGCACCCGTTCGGCGGGCTGGGGAACAACCTGTTCAATCCCGCGGCATCCGGAATCTCGTTCGCCGCGATCTGCTGGCCGCGGCTGGTGTTCATCTACCCGATGCCGTTTTCCCGGATCGGGGTGCTGGGGACGGTCGCCGCAAACGCCACCGACTACTATTATACATACAGTTCGGTCAATGCACAGGGGATTGCGCAGGAAATCAGCCTGCGCCTCTACCAGAACCCGGCCTTTGTACTCAAGGTGGGCGGGGTGCCCACCAATGACCTTACTGAGATGCTTTTGGGAAACTATCCCGGTCCGATGGGTGCAACCAATATCCTGGTCCTGATGACCTGTCTGGTTTACCTGCTGTTCCGACGGACGGTCCGCTGGCAGATGCCGATCCCCTTCCTCGGGACCTGCGCATTGATCGCCCTTCTGTTCCCGCGTACTGGGCAGAGCGGGCTGCGTTCGGTCGAGTTTGAGATGATGTCCGGATTGCTGCTCTTTGGTGCGGTCTTTATGATCAGTGACCCGGTCACCAGCCCCAAGCGCGATTCCGCTTATTTTGTCTATGGCATCTTTGCCGGGAGCATCACAATGGGGTTCCGCTACTTTGGCGGATTTGAGGAGAGTATGCCGTTTGCCGTCCTGCTCGCCAATGCGTTTGTCCCGCTGATCGACCGGTATAACGAACGGCTCCACCGCCTGATAAGGAGGAAACAGCTTGAATCTCGCAAGAATCAGAACCTACAGGAAGCATAGCCGCTGGTCAGACGGGCTTTTTTGGAAAAACCCTGTCCTGATCGGGGGGCTTGCCCTGCCGCTCGCGATCATTGTCAGCCACAATCTCAAAAGCGCGGCTGCAATTTCGATTTTGATGGCCTGCTCGCTGGTCCCCACTGTCCTGTTCGCCTTGCTGATCGGCAGGCGCCTGCCCCAGTGGATCGCTTCGATGCTTTATATGGGGATGGCGCTGGCGCTGGTAGTGGCAAGCGAACCGCTGATCCTGCCAATTGCCCCAGGGATCAATGACACACTTGGCGTCTATCTTCCGATCCTGTCGGTCAATACGGTGCTCTCCACCCTTTGTGCGCGTGCTGCATCCAAACGTGTCCGGCCATTCCTTCTGATGGTGGACGCGGTGGTCTATAGCGCTGGATTCGCCTTGGCCATGGCGTTGATCGCCTGTGTGCGTGAGCTGTTCGGCAGCAATACGATCTGGGGGATCGCGGTCAAATTCCCGATCCGGACCCGCGGGATGCAGATTGCCTTCGCGGGCTTCATCCTTGTGGCACTGTTTGGTGCACTCTTCCGGTCCCTGCATCGGGTTGTGATTGCCCTGCTTTGCCGCCGCCCCAGACGTCAGGCGGAGGCTGCAGGCCAGCCTTCTGGGAGGTAGTTTATGAATCTGCTGAATGATTTTCTGTTGATCATCCTGAGTGCGATCGTCCTGCAAAATGCGATCTTTACTCGTGGGTTTGGTGCGAGCAAGGGCAGCCTGATGCGCACTTCTTCCCAAAAAATCCTGCAGTTTGGTTGTACGCTCACTGTCGTTGCAACCCTCTCTTCGCTCCTTGCGTGGCCGGTGCAGCTCGTTTTGCGGGACCGGCTGGAGGCGGGTGTTCAGCTGGCTGCCCGATATGCCGCAACCCTCGCCAGCATCTGCATTGTTTATACCGCGGTCTGGCTATTGACCAAATATATTTTTCCTGGCGTCCATTATGACATCCGCGATATGCTCTCGAGCGCGTCCTTCAATTCGGCAACACTTGGGTCTCTGCTGATCGCGTTTTCGGGCAGCTATGGACTGGTGCAGACAGTCGGCTTTGCGCTTGGCTCAGGGATCGGCTATACTTTAGCGATCCTGTTGCTCTGTGAGGGCCGGCGCCGGATCGCCCTTTCGGATGTCCCGCGGGCGTTTCGGGGGATGCCGGTCATGCTGCTCTATGCGGGTATCCTTTCTCTCGCCATCTATGGCCTGATCGGGCACCAGCTCCCCACCTGATTAACTTTTCCTCGGAGGTACCTCAAATGCCAAAGGCAGTCAAGGTAAAGCGCTATAAAAATATCTATAAGCGCCGCACCCCCCTTTCGATCCTGCTTCGGGTCGTTTGCATCGTGGTGGTGGTCGGTCTGCTCGGGTTCATCGGCTGGAGCGCCTATGAGCCGGTTCGGGCCTATCTCGACAGCATCGCCTTTGAATGGAAAAACAATCCTACGCCATCCCTCCCGGAAATCCCGGATATTTCTGCGTCTCCCGAGCCGGAAGCACCCGCTCCGGAATCGCTGCCAGAGCTGCCGCCGGAACCGGCGGTATCCGCATCTGATCCTGCGCCGGCAGAATCAGAACCGGCAGCGCCGGAGGGTTCAGAAATTCCATCCGGAACACAGCTTCGAGGCGCTTACCTGCCGGTTTCAGATCTGCTTGACCCGAATCTGCTCGCTGCGCGGCTTTCCGATTTTCAGGAGGCCGGGTATACGGCGGTACTGGTCGACCTCAAGGATGCCAACGGCAGTTTGCTTTACCGCTCGAAGCGGGGACGCATCCCGCTTGAGGAAGGGGTCACCCCTTATGATCTGTCTGCGGCCTGTGAACAGATCCGCGCTGCGGGGATGCTCCCGATTGGACGGATGCACACCTTCCGCGACTACACTGCGGCGCTTTCGGACAATAATATGGCGGTGCAATATCTCGACACAAGGGAGCACTGGCTGGATAACTCCCGGGAGAAGGGCGGCAAACCATGGCTGAACCCCTATTCCGAACAGGCGCGTGCCTATCTGGTTGGACTGGCGGAGGAAGCGGTTTCAATGGGGGTCGAACAGATCCTGCTTGACAGCGTGATGTTCCCGGTTGGCGTTCGGCTGGATGCCGCGACCTATGGGGAAACTGGGGACGTCAGCCGTTCGGAGGTGCTTTCCGCATTTGTCCGGCAGGTTTCCAGTGCAGTGTCTGCTAAAGGCGGAACGGTGAGCCTTATCGTTCGGGCAGCGGATGTATTTTCCAATCCGGACAGCCTCGGCGGTGATCCGCTTGTACTTTCTGACCAGATCACTCTGAACCTTTCCCCGGCGGTTCTCGGAGAAAACTTCTCTGCGGGCGGCTTCACGGTCGAACATCCAATGCAGGACCCGGGGGATACGGTCCAGAGGATGCTTGATGCCTTGTCGGGTCGGCTTCCGGGGCAGTTCACTGCGCTGATTCAGGACCCGAACAACAGCACTGCTATGGTTCAGGCCGTACAGGAAGTATTAAAGGAAAACGGCGTGGAAAGCTATTTGATAGTTCAGGAAAGCCCAAATCCCAACTGACAGGAGGATTCCTCTCATGGCATTTAAAGTCCGGCTTTTTCCCGGTGCGCCCGATTACGAGACGCTGCATGTCGCCAAGCTGACCTGCTTCCCGCTCGAGACGCGCGATTATCGGCCCTATTCGCAGGTGCGCATCTGCTTTGCGGCAGATGCGCTGCATCTCCAGTTTCTGAGCTTCGAGTCAAAGCCGCTTCCCGACAGCCGGATGGAAGCGATCCTACAGTTTTTGGATGCGGGGCCGCCCCTCCGGCTCTCGCTTCAGGCGGATGGGGCTTCCATGGCTTCTGCGGGAGATGGTTCGGAACCGTTGGATGGGGTTTTGGTGCATACGTTTGAGGGGGAAGATCTACAAGGCGTATATTGGGGAGGGAATATCATTGTTTCTTCCCATATATTAGGACGTTGCGCCAGTGGGTTTTCTGCCCTGCCGGGTGTCACCTTCCGGGGAAATTTTTATAAGACTTGCGAAAATTCCCGGCATCCGCATTATGGGTGCTTTTTTCCGGCGGATTTCTCCCTTTCCCGTGAAGATCCCCGAAATTTCGGGGAATTTGTGGTGATCGATTACTAAGGACCCTTCCGGAAATTCCAAACTATAATAATAGAGACGGAAAAAAACCGCTCAGGCGGGTACCGGAAATCAAAGCTGGTTTTTAAATATCCATTTATTGATTCAACCATTGTAAACCGCTAAGAGCGGTATTGCTCCGGGTTCTATAGCCCATCCACGCAGGATTGTGTTGGTGGGCATGCCCACCACTGTAAAATAACAGGTTATTTTACAGTGGCTTTGTCATGTTTATCATCAGTCAGACAGAATAATAAGGAGGATTTTACATGAATGACGTTCAGTTTGCATGGCAGGAAGAATTCAATATCGGAGTGAGCAGCATCGACCGGGAACACCGGCAGCTTTTAAGGATTATCAACAAACTTTTCGCGCTCCGGAAAGAGGAAAAAGACAACCAGTGGGCCTGTCAGGAAGCAATTAAGTTTTTCAAGACACATGCGATACGGCATTTTGCAGATGAAGAAGAATATATGGAGTCTATTGGCTACGAAGGACTGGAACAGCATAAACGTGTGCACAAAGGATTTCGGGAAAATACGCTTCCGGCGCTTGAACAGGAGCTGAAACGGACAGAGTATTCCCCGGACGCGGTAGATCACTTTTTGGGCGTCTGCGCCGGCTGGCTGATCGGGCATACCCTCACAGAGGACGTTGCCATTGCAGGGGAGGGGATCAGCAAATGGAAAAACCTCTTGCCGGAGGAAGAGGTTGCCGCCATAAAAAAACTGATTATTCAGCTTGTGTTTGATATGTTCCGTCTGGAGTCACAGTTGGTCAGCGATGTATATAGCGGAGAAAAGTTTGGAAGGGGAATCTATTACCGCCTGGTTTATGGAACAGGGCAGCACGAAAAAACGCAGGAGATCCTTCTGGTTTTTGAGGAAAAACTTCTGATCAATACGGTTGGAAAAATTATGGGGATTAAGACCAACAAGCTGGACAGCATGTTGGTCAATGCCAGCAGATATACGGCGAAACAGTTTGCGGGACGTATTATGGAGAGCCTTCCGAGTACAAAATCGTATGAGCTGAAAAAGGAGCATCTTCTTTCTTATGAGCAGTTCCGTAAGGTGTTCGAGACGGAAAAACCGCATATCAGCCTGCTGTTTAACACTGGGGGAGCCGGCTATTTTTCCTATTGCGTTATCGCGCCCCATCTGCTGCAAGATGGGATTGGGACCCCTCTCGAAAACGAAAATACGCTGGATGAAGTCAAAAAATATCTGGAAAAGCGGGAGGAGCAGGAGATACAGAATCAGAAGCCGAAGATACTCGTGGTAGATGATTCCATAACTGTGCGGCATGGCATGAAGCAGCTTCTGGATGCGGATTATGAGGTCGCGCTGGCCGAATCCGGTGTGGCCGCGATTCGCACCGTTACCTTGAACCGTCCGGATTTGATCTTGCTGGACTACGAAATGCCGATCTGCGATGGCAGCCAGGTATTGGAGATGCTCCGCGCGGAAAAGGAATTTGCAGACATTCCGGTGATTTTCCTGACCGGCAGGAGGGATCGGGAGAGTATGATCAAGGTCATGCCTCTGAAACCGTCTGGCTATCTGCTGAAACATTCGAAACCTGCGGATATTAAAAAGTCAATCGACGCTTTCTTTGAAAAGAAAAAAGCCTGACGGCCTGCTATGGACGCGAATCGGGAAGGTATAAAAAGATTGGATAGAGAACGGCAGAGCCGGACGGATTTCCGTCCGGCTCTGTTATTCTTCCCCAAAATGCACAGCATATAGCTTTTCCCGCACCATTTTGGAAATCTCTGAATAGGTTTGGTTGAATTGGCAGAATGAATCCTCCCCACGGCTGCATTTAAACCCTTCCACGCCAACGCACCGGCTGATCGTGATAGGCCCTTCTACGACCTCGATCACCTCGCCGAGAGAGATTTCCCCAGCGGGCCGGGCCAGCTCGTAGCCGCCCTGCGTGCCTTTATACGACCGGACAATTCCCTCTGCCACTAACTTGCGCAGGATTTTCAGGGAAAACCGCAGCGTCACCCCTGTTGCCCCCGAAAGCGACTTGGCGTCCATTCGGACTTTATGTTTGGCCAAACAGTTGACAATGCGTACTGCATAGTCGGCTTCCAGCGTGATATGCATGGTAAGTCCCCTTTCAGGAAACGAAAGTATACTAATTGAATATACTTAAGAGTATACGACAATCTGTCTAACTTGTCAAGGTTCCTTTTGGTTGTTTTTTGCACCTGGGGACTGAAATTCTATCCATCTCTGTTTTTCTCCAGAAGAACGAAATGCCTTGATTTTGTATGGCAGTGTATCTGGCCATCAATCCACAGCCTGAAAATCAAAAGCGCCTGCGGCAGGGAATAACTGCCGCAGGCGCTTTATAGGTGGATATGGGCTTTTATCAGGTATCACTTTTTCCGTAGCTGCAAAGCTCTACCAGATTTCCGTCCGGGTCGCGCAGGTAGAACGACATTGCCGGGCCTTTGGCTCCGGTACGCGCCATGATACGCGGTTCGGCAACTTCCAGTCCCTGTCCTTCGAGATAGGATTTGAGCTTGTGCAGGTCGCCATCCAGTTCGAAGCAAAGCTCCAAACTGCCCGGCTGGACGTGCTTCACTTCTGGTTCGAGCGCGACCCCTTTCACATGGAGATTGACCTTGAAATCACCAAGTTTCATCTCCCAGTGTCCCATTGCATTGACCGCTTCAAATCCGAGCATTTTGTAAAATTTGATGCTTTCCTCCAGATGTTCGGTTGTGATGACCACATGGTCCACCTTTTTGATTCGCATGAATGTCTGCTCCTTTCTCTGTCTTGTTGGTTTATGGCTGAAACACTTTCTGTGTCGCGGAAAGAAACCGGTAGGAACCGTCCCCATTCGGTGCAAGGAGGTATCGGGTCTTTGCATGTGGAAGCAGTTCAAGCGGGTCGCTGCCGAACTGCCCAATCACCGCCTCGCGGTTCCCGTCGGGCAGTTCCAGATTGGAGACTACCCGGTCCGAGGAGTATCCCCCATCCCGGCCAAATAGCCGGTAGACCTGCTTTTCCCGATCGTAACAGGCCGCATCGGTCCGTACAAGGCGCTCGATGCCAAAATAACGATCCGCAGTCTGGTCGATCTGCGCCTGTGTCAGCTCCTCGAGCGGCTCATAGGACCACCCGTCGGTGTGCGTGGAGAAATCCCGGCTTGCTGCTGTCACCACATAGTTCAGCAAAATATTCCGATCAATCTGTGCAGCAGTGTCAAACGGTTCGACGCTTCCCCAGCTGCGGAAGGTCCACACCTGGAAAGCAGCCGGGTCTTCCGAGCGGTTGAGATCATATTCTGCCTGTGGGATCAGGGACAGAACCCGGACATCCTCTCCGATTCCAAACGGTGGACAGCCAACCGTCAGCACAAGCTGGTTCTCACCGGAAACCAGAGGGGATTCTCCCGGGTCTTCGATCGAAAGGGATACCTGGATTACCGCGTAATCCTCACTGGTTTGTTCGGTAACAAAGCTGGCAGTGAAAGTATCCCTGAAGGTGACGGTCTCCCAATAGGAGAGCGCATCCGGCGTTTCCTCCCAGCTCCAGACCATCGTCTCCATCTCCGCGATGTCGCCGCGCTGGAGCGCCTCGAGAAACCGCATCCCAAAACCGACCGCCGCAGGCGCAGGATCGGCTGGCCGGCTCTCTGGAGTTTGTTCTGATGAAGCGTTTCCCTGCGAAACAGTTTCCGGGGCCTGGGGCGGATTGCCGGGCAACCCTTGCGAGCAAGCGCAGAATACCATCAACACCCCAAAAACCAGAATCCCCACTTTCGGAAACAGTGTCATCTTTTCCCCCCCGTTTCGGATTCCCGCAGCAGCTTTTCCCGATAGGCGCGCGCTGCGGATTCATTTTTGTTTTCGCCGAACTGGTAGTAAACGGTTCCGGCAAGGGCATCCGGCAGATACTGCTGCCGGACAAAGTGGTTGGGGAAATCGTGTGGGTAGAGGTAGAATTGTCCTTTCCGTTCGACCTCAGCACCATCGTAATGCTTATTTTGCAGGCAGCGTGGGAATCCACTGCCGCGTCCAGCCTGTACATCGGCCATTGCCGCGTTGATCGCTTCATAGGAGGAGTTGGATTTGGGGGAGGTAGCCATCAGGACAACCGCCATTGCCAGCGGGACGCGTGCTTCGGGCAATCCGAGCTGGAAGGCACTGTCCACGCACGCTTTCACGATCGCAGCCGCCTGCGGGTAGGCCAGCCCCACGTCCTCACTTGCAATGACCAGCAGACGCCGGCAGGGGGAGATCAGATCCCCTGAATCGAGCAGGCGCGCGAGATAGTGCAGCGCTGCATTCTCATCCGAGCCGCGGATTGACTTTTGCAGGGCGGAGAGCAGGTCGTAATGCTCGTCCCCCTCCTTGTCATAACGGCCCGCGCTCCGCTGGACGATCTGTTCGAGGTCCGCCAGCGTGACCTTTCCGCTGCCCCCCGAGGCGAGCGCAAGCATCTCGACCGCATTGATCGCTTTGCGGACATCCCCGCCGCAGGAGAAAGAAAGCTCCCGTGTCACGCCCTCCTCCAGCTCGAGCGGATGGCCGAAGCTCTCCTCCGCAATTCGGAAGGCACGACAAATCGCCCGTTCCACAGCCTCGGGTTGGATCGGTTTAAATTCAAAGACAGTGCTCCGGGAGAGGATCGCGTTATAGATGTAGAAATAGGGGTTTTCAGTGGTCGAGGCGATCAGCGTGATCGACCCATTTTCGATGAATTCAAGCAGCGTCTGCTGCTGTTTTTTATTCAGATACTGGATCTCGTCGAGATAGAGGATCACACCACCGATCCCGTCGATGGTGTCGCACCCGGCGACCACCTCCCGGATGTCCGACGTTGAAGCGGTCGTACCATTCAGCCGGTAAAGTTTTTTTCCGGCCAGTTTGGCGATGATGGATGCAACGGTGGTTTTGCCAACCCCGGACGGCCCATAAAAGATCAGGTTGGGGATGCTGCCGGTTTCCACCATCCGGCGAAGCACCCGATCTTTTCCGAGCAGGTGCTCCTGCCCGACCACATCGTCCAGCGATTGCGGGCGGATGCGGTCTGCGAGCGGTGCGGACATAATCGTCACCTCGTTCGTTTTTTGTTCCAATATGGGATATGGTTGTCTTTTTCAGCCCATTATGGTATACTTTTAAAATATGACACATCTGGACAAACCGAGAGAACAGGAGGGGATGGAATGGGCTTTGTGCTGATGATCCCTTTTTTGCTGGTCCGATTTGGGCTGCTGTCCATCCTGGGTCGGGGAGCTGTTCTGCGCGCCGCATATTTTGCACCCCTACAGAAGCGGGAAAAGGCAGCATATTGGGTTTACCAGCTTTCTACGGCGGCGATTTTTCTGTCCCTGTTTTTCCTTCGGATCAGAACAGCCCCGTCAGGGTTGTATGCTGCCGGCATAGCAGTCTATGCGGCAGGCATCCTGCTGCTTGCGGTTACCGTCTGCCACTTTGCGGTCCTGTCCGAAAACGGGTTCAACCAAAGCGGTATTTACCGGTTGTCACGCAATCCGATGTATATAGCATATTTTATCATATTTCTGGGATGCGTCCTGCTCACACAGTCCCCGTTGCTGCTCGCTTTTGTGCTGAGCTTCCAGATCTCTGCCCATTGGATCATCCGTTCCGAAGAAAGATGGTGCAGGGAGCAGTTCGGCAAGGCGTATTTGCAGTATATGAAACGGGTACGGCGCTATCTTTAAAACAAAACCGGTTCAGCGGCCGGTCAACAGGCGCAGGACGCGTGGAAGCAGCGCCTGCGGTTCTAACAAATCAGGCTGCTGCCCCTGCAAAAACCGCAGGATGCGCAACCCCCACCAGAGCGCAAACAGGGCCGCAAACGTTCGGAGCAGCCATTTTTTGCGCAAAGGGTTCCCTTGGCCGGTAACCCACATCCAAGCGGCGAACAGGAGGAATCCTGCTGCTGCAAAGACGAGGGGGTGCATCCGCCAGGCGCCGGCAAAATCCAGCCGGAGCAGGCAGGCCGCAGCCCGGGTCATCCCGCATCCCGGGCATTCGATCCCAAGCCCCCACCGCAGCGGGCAGTGGTAGAGTCCGGTCTGGCTGAAAAACAATACCGCCAGTGCGGCCGCCGCACAGAACAGGCATAGCTGTCCCAAGCGCCCCCGCACAGTGGATGCAGGTTTGAAAAAAGGGTGTCTGTTCATACTAACCTTCTTTAGCGGGTGCGCAACAGCAACCCATGTGGATTCTCTGCATATAATACCATGAATCTGCTTGTTTTTCAACATCCAAAGAATCTGCCAGATTGTACGTCATGAAAACAGAAAAAGCATCCAAATCCTCTTTTACAAGAAACGATTTGAATGCTCTCTGTTTTTGAAATGGTGCGGCAGATGGGACTTGAACCCACACGCTCGCGCACACGCCCCTCAAACGTGCCTGTCTGCCTGTTCCAGCACTGCCGCGTCTTTCAACGTTTTGTATATTATCATATATTTTCCTGTTTGTCAATGGCAAAATAGGCAAAATAAAAATAATATTTGGCTGCCGCTTCCTTTCCATGGCCTGTACTTGACAATTCGGCGGGACGGTGATATATTTGTATCTCAAAAGGGAAGGAGCAGTTGTCTTTTCAGGGAGCTGCCATGCCAGAACAGAGAATACGCAATATTTTTTACAGGAGCGGCGTTTGAAATGGGAGAGTTTACATGCTGCCTGAAACAGTACCGCCAGCGCAAGGGGTTGACGCAGGAGCAGCTTGCGGCGCTGGTCGGGGTGCGCAGAGAGACGATTATACGGTTGGAGTCGGGCAGATACAACCCGTCTCTCAAACTCGCAGTTTCAGTCTCCCGCGCAGTAGGGGCACCCATTGAACTGCTGTTCCTGTTTGACTAAAGGGCCATTTTCCGGATGTTTTTGTACAGGAATTTACCGTTGTGGTATCGTTTACAGAAGGAATGCCGCTGTGGTATAATAGCTGAAAAGCAGCTATTATACCCGAGCTATGGCCAGGACGATGCACAGGCAGAGCCTGCTCCCGTCCCGATGGCCAATTATAACCACATCGCTTTGCGATTGTGGTTATAATAGCTGAAAAGCAGCTACTATACCCGAGCTATGGCCAGGACGATGCACAGGCAGAGCCTGCTCCCGTCCCAATGGCCAATTATAACCACATCGCTTTGCGATTGTGGTTATAATAGCTGAAAAGCAGCTACTATACTTGGATACAGCCTGCAACCCGATCCAGAGGGCCTGCGTGGTATCATAGATGCAAAAGAGAAGGGGGACCTTGTGTGAAGAGATTCCCTGTTTTTGTGTGGCTCCTTACAGAATGGAGGGACTGAAATGAGCGAATTGAACGAAAAAATAAAGCTGGTGGAAAACCCGGACGATATAAAATCTGAACAATCCCAGCCGGTCAAAATGCCGATGCTGGTGCTGCGTGGGCTGGTGCTCTATCCGCAGATGGTGCTGCATTTTGATGTAGGGCGGGAAAAGTCGATCCTCGCGCTCAATTCCGTGATGAGCACCGACAGGAGGATTTTCCTTGTCGCACAGAAAAACATCCGGGACGATGAGCCAAAAGCGGACTCGATCTATAAAGTTGGCGTGGTCGCCGAGGTCCGGCAGATCATCAAATCGCAGGGGGGGACCTGGCGGGTACTGGTGGAAGGGGTCTACCGCGCCAAGGTTACAGAAGTGCTCACTGAAGAGCCTTATTTCGAAGGAACGGTTCTGCCGTTCCCGCTGAAAACCGGGCGCAGCCTCAAATCTGCCCTCTGCGACGCGCTGATGAGAACGGTGAAAGACCTGTTCGAAGAGTACTGCTTCCTGATCCCGCGGATGCCCAAAGAGTTGGTTATCAACGCGCTGGTCAGTGAGGACCCGATCCATCTCGCCGAATACATAGCCGGCAACATGCAGATGGAGGTCGAGGACAAACAGACCATCCTTTCCCAGAGCGACCCGCTCAAACGGCTGGAAATTCTGGCCCGCATCCTTGAGGAGGAGAACGACATTCTTTCGCTTGAGGCGGACATCCAGGAGAAGGTCAAAGGGCAGGTGGACAAAAACCAGCGGGAATACTATCTGCGCGAGCAGATGAAAGCGATCTCGAGCGAACTGGGCGAGGACGAACTACAGGATGAGGTGGACAATTACCTCTCACGGATCGGGAAGCTCAAGCTGGATGAGGAGACGACCGAGAAGCTGACCAAGGAGGCCGACCGTCTCGCGCGCCTGCCGGGCAACTCGAACGAAGCAGGGGTGATCCGGGGGTATCTGGACACGGTGCTTGACCTCCCCTGGAACAAGCGCACCACCGATAAAATCGACATCAAAAAGGCACAGGCGCTGCTCGATAAGGAGCACTACGGCCTGAAGAAGGTCAAGGAGCGGATTCTGGAGCTGCTTTCGGTGCGCAAGCTTGCGCCAGACATCAAAGGGCAGATCATCTGCCTGGTGGGGCCGCCGGGAGTTGGCAAGACTTCGATTGCCCGCTCGATCGCAAAGTCGATGGGGCGTAAATACGTGCGGATTTCGCTGGGCGGCGTGCGGGACGAAAGCGACGTACGCGGCCACCGCAAAACCTATATCGGCGCGATGCCCGGACGGATCATGGCTGCGATGAAGCTGGCGGGCAGTTCCAACCCGCTGATGCTGCTCGATGAGGTGGACAAACTGGGCAACGACTACCGGGGGGATCCGTCCGCGGCACTGCTCGAAGTGCTTGATTCGGAGCAGAACCATGCGTTCCGAGACCACTATATCGAGGTGCCGTTCGACCTTTCGGATGTGCTCTTTATCGCAACTGCCAACACACTGAGCACCATTCCCGGCCCGCTCCGCGACCGTATGGAGGTCATTGAGCTGACCAGCTACACCCGCGAAGAAAAATTCCAGATTGCCAAACACCATCTGCTGCCCAAGCAGATGAAACGGCATGGGCTGACCGCATCCAAAGCCAGGGTCGCAGATGATGCGCTTTACGCCCTGATCGACAACTATACCCGTGAAGCCGGGGTCCGCAGCCTCGAACGGGAGGTCGCGTCGCTGCTGCGCAAGTCGGCAAAGCAGATTGTCGCAGGCGAGTCCAAAAAGGTGGTCATCACCGATGAAAATATTACCGATTACCTCGGCCCCCGTAAGATGCGCCCTGAGCAGATCCAGCCGTATGATGAAGTGGGCATGGTCAATGGGCTGGCGTGGACTTCGGTGGGCGGAGAGATGCTACAGGTGGAAGTGGCGGTCCTTGATGGGAGCGGCAAGATCGAGCTGACTGGCTCGCTCGGAGATGTGATGAAGGAGTCCGCGCGCGCCGCAGTCAGCTTTATCCGCGCCCACTGGGAAGCATACGGGATTGAACACGATTTTTATAAGACAAAGGATATCCATATCCATGTCCCCGAGGGGGCGGTCCCGAAAGACGGCCCTTCGGCGGGCGTGACCATCACCACTGCGCTGGTTTCCGCGCTCTCGGACACCCCGGTGCATCGGGATGTTGCGATGACAGGCGAGGTGACCCTCCGCGGACGGGTGTTGGCGATTGGCGGATTGAAAGAAAAGACGATGGCCGCCTACCGCGCCGGGATCAAAACAGTCGTGATCCCCAAGGAAAACGAGCCGGACCTCGCGGAGATCGACGAGGTGGTGCGGGAGCATCTGCGGTTTGTACCGGCCGAGCGGATTGATACCGTGATCGAGACCGCGCTGGTGAAAAAGCCTGTGCCGAGGATCAGTGCACCCGCACTCGACGCGCTCGGGCAGAAGCAGGTGCCCGATCTCCCCGCGAACACGCCGATCCCACAGTGAGGAGGAAAGATGAACTATCATAACGTGAAATTTGAGGCGAGCTATGGCACATCCGAGCAGCTTCCGGCGTCTGACCTGCCGGAAATCGCGTTTGCAGGCCGGTCGAACGTCGGGAAAAGCTCAATGATTAACAAGCTTTTCAACCGCAAACAGCTTGCGCGTGTTTCCTGCGTGCCGGGCAAGACCGCAACGATTAACTTTTTCCATGTGGATGGGATTCGGTTTGTCGATCTGCCCGGTTACGGTTATGCGAAGGTCAGCAAGGGGGAAAAACGCCGCTGGGCGGAGCTGATCGAAGGCTACTTTGCACAGGACCGCAATCTGCAGCTGGTGTTCCAGCTGATTGATATGCGCCATCCGCCGACCGCGGACGACCTGATGATGGTCAATTTCCTGATTGACCACGAATTCCCGTTTGTGGTGATCCTGACCAAGCGGGACAAACTCTCCCTCAAACAGCAGCAGGAGCGTCTGGACGCGCTGCGCTCCGAGCTGCCCTGTGCGGATCAGATCACGATGATCCCGTTTTCGTCTGAAAAAGGGGATGGGGTGGACGCGGTGAAAGAGATCATTGCCGAAAT
This sequence comes from Anaerotruncus sp. 1XD42-93, assembly GCF_009917605.1. Classification (NCBI taxonomy): domain Bacteria; kingdom Bacillati; phylum Bacillota; class Clostridia; order Eubacteriales; family Oscillospiraceae; genus Anaerotruncus; species Anaerotruncus sp. 1XD42-93. The sequence continues at coordinate 49,204 of NZ_QZEG01000013.1, forward strand.
CGAGGCAGAATGCGCCGCAGATGCGGCAGAATAGGGGTCAACTAGAAACGCAGGCGGGTCCTGCGCGCGAAAAGGATGATTAGACAATGTTTGTTTCCGACTGTTTGGGGCTGAACGCGCTTGGGCATCTGACGATCGGCGGGCGGGATACCGTCGAGCTGGCGCAGACCTATGGAACCCCGCTTTATGTGATGGATGAAGATGAGATCCGGCGCGCCTGCGCGAGCTACCGCGAGTCGATCAACAAGTATTATGGCGGGCGCGGGCTTGTGACCTATGCGAGCAAGGCGTTCTGCTGTAAGGCGGCCTGCAAGATCGCGATGGAAGAGGGGCTGGGGCTGGATGTCGTCTCGATCGGGGAGCTGTATACCGCCCAGAGCGTCGGTTTCCCGCCCGAACGTATCTTTTTCCACGGCAACAACAAAACGGTACAGGAGCTGCTTGCTGCACTGGAGTACGGGGTCGGGCAGATCGTGGTTGACAACCTGTCCGAACTGGAACTGCTCAACCAGCTTGCAATCAGCCACAACCAGAAAGCGAGCATCCTCTTCCGGATCAAGCCGGGGGTGGATGCGCATACCCATGCCTTTATCCGCACCGGACAGATTGACAGCAAGTTCGGGTTTGCGTTAGAGACGGGTGAAGCGCTTGGGGCGGTCCGGATGGCGGCAGGGATGGAAGGGATCGAACTGAAGGGCCTGCACTGCCATATCGGGTCACAGATCTTTGACATCGAGCCGTTCGAGCACGCTGCCGAAGTGATGCTCGGATTCATCGCCGAGATTAGGGAAAAAACTGGCCTGGCACTTGAGATTCTCGATCTGGGCGGCGGTTTTGGGATCAAATATCTGCCCGAGCATGACCCGGTGCAATATGACCGCTATATGATGCAGGTTTCCGAGACAGTCAAAAAATCCTGTGCGGCGCTGGGGATCAACACCCCCTATATCGTGATTGAGCCGGGCCGTTCGATCGTCGGGCCTGCCGGGGTCACCCTTTATACCGTCGGGTCGGTCAAGGAGATCCCCGGTGTCCGCACCTATGTGGCGGTCGATGGCGGGATGTGCGACAACCCGCGCTATATCCTCTACCAGTCCGAATATGAAGCGATGGTCGCGAACAAGGCGTCCCAGCCCCGTCTGCGTACGGTTACGATCGCTGGAAAATGTTGCGAGAGCGGAGACCTGATCGGAGAAAGGATGCCGCTTCAGGAGGTGCAGGCGGGAGACATCATTGCGGTGCTCTCCACCGGTGCGTATAACTACTCGATGGCCTCCAATTATAACCGTATCCCAAAACCTGCGGTTGTCATGCTCCGGGATGGGAAAGATCGGGTGGTGGTCAGGCGGGAGACGCTCGACGATATCATCCGCAATGATCTGCTGTAAGCGGTGCTTCAGATTCTATAGCAATCCAGCGCGCGGCTTAAACTGTCAGCTATTCTGATAATAGAAAAGCGGATGCCGCCTGCCCCAGGCTGGGACGGGCGGTTTTTGATGGAAAAGAGGGATGAAAGATGGAGCATACATTTTTGTTGCAGAGTGGGGTTTGGATCGCCAGCGGCAGCTATTACGATGAAGAGGAAAACCGGTTCCCGTTTACCGGGGAGAGTCGGATTTCCCGGGAAAACGGGGACTGGACGATTGGCGGCCATCTTGAAGTGGGCTTCCCACAGCCGGTACGGTTTTACAACAACTATCAGATTCCCGCCGGACAGACCCCGCCGGTGATCGGATGGGAGTCGTACAATCCATCGCTTGGACGATTCACCGGTCGGTTCCTCTTCGTGGAGGATACGATTTTCTCCGAAAATGGCTCGGATGATGGGCATTCTCGCAGCCTTGAGACGATGGTCCGGGTCAGTGCGTACACTTACCAGGTTAGAGGCGTCCTTTTTTTAGGTGGACAGAAGGCGTCTTCGTGGGCGGGCACCCTGACTCAACAAAATCGCTAAAAATTTCACATTGATGTAGAAAAACTCTTTACTTTCACACTCTAAAATGATAAAATAAAAGAAGTCTGTACTTTTATTTTTAGGGGGATCCTCGTGAATACTAAGCTAAAGGATGTAAATGTGGAATACCTGTTCAAGGCAGTTCTGGCCTTAAAGACGATGGATGAATGCTACCATTTTTTTGAAGACCTCTGCACAGTCCAGGAACTGAAAGCTCTTTCGCAACGGCTGGAGGTGGCCCGGATGCTCAATGAAGGACGGGTTTACAGCGATATTGTCGCCAAAACCGGCGCATCCACAGCCACGATCAGCCGGGTAAACCGTTCGCTCAACTATGGCAGCGACGGTTATCAGGTGGTGTTCGAACGGGTGCGCAACTGATGGCCTATGGAAGTGCATTTGCCGCGTGGTACGATCTGCTGACAGGGGAGATCGACTATCCGGCGCGCGCGGGGTATTTCGACCAGATGATCCGGACATGGATACCGGTCACCGCACAGACCATCCTGCTCGACCTTGCCTGCGGAACCGGGAGCCTGTCGGTTGCGTTTTCCGAGCTGGGATACGATGTGATCGGTGTGGACGCAAGCGCCGAGATGCTTTCGGAGGCAGCTGCCAAAAACAGCGGGGACCGTCCGGTTCTGTTCCTCTGCCAGCCGTTTGACCGGCTCGACCTGTACGGGACGGTCGACGCTGCGGTTTGCGCGCTCGACTCGATCAACCATATTGATGATCCAGATACCGTCCGGAAGGCGTTTGAGCGGGTTTCGCTCTTCACGGTTCCGGGCGGGCTGTTTGTGTTCGACGTGAACACCGAGTACAAGCATCGGGAAATCCTGGCGGACAACACCTTTGTCTATGACTTTGACGAGGTATACTGTGTCTGGCAGAATACGACCAGTCAGGACCTGCGTACGGAGATCTCGATCGACCTGTTCGAGCGGGATGGGGACGCTTATTTCCGGGAGGAAGAGCATTTTTTTGAACGGGCCTATTCCCATGACCAGCTTTGCGGCTGGCTGGAAGAGGCGGGATATGAGCTGCTCGGGGTGTATGCCGGGGATACGTTCGACCCTGTGCAGGAGGATACCCAGCGGGCGGTTTATCTTGCCCGCAAACGAGAAAGATAAGGATTTGAGAAATGTTATGGGAAAACTGATAAGAGCAATCGCTGCTGACGGGAGTTGTGTCTGCACCGCGGTGGATTCGACCGATGTGGTCGCGGAGATGGAACGGATCCATCAACCATCCGCAACCGTCACCGCTGCGTTGGGGCGGTTGATTACCGCGGCTTCGATCATGGGGAGCCAGCTGAAAAATGATACCGACAGCGTTACCGTCCGTCTGGCGGGGGATGGGCCTGCCGGTTCGCTGATCGCAGTTTCGGACAGCCATGGTAATCCGCGCGGCTATGTTGCCAACCCGATTGTTGAAATTCCGCTCAACCAGTATGGGAAACTGGATGTCGCGGGTGCGGTTGGCAGGCAGGGCACGCTGACAGTAATCAAGGATGTGGGGCTTCCCGAGCCGGCGACCGGTTCGGTGCCGATTATTTCGGGCGAGATTGCCGAGGATGTCACCAGCTATTATGCGGTCAGCGAGCAGACGCCGGCTGTGTGCGCACTGGGGGTGCTGGTCAACCCGGACTTGAGCGTCCGGGCGGCGGGCGGCTACCTGATCCAGCTCCTTCCGGGCGCGGGGGAGGATGTGATCCAGAAGCTTGAACAATCCCTGGAGAAGGTCAGGCCGGTCACCGAGATGATTCAAAGCGGCATGACGCCGGCTGAAATCGTCCACACAGTGCTGGACGGGTTCAGCCCTGACCTGTTGGAGGAAACGGAAATCAGCTACCGGTGCAGCTGCTCGCGCCAGCGGGTGGAGCGTGCACTGGTCAGCATCGGGAGGGAAGAGCTGCAAAGCATGATCGATGAGCAGGAGACAACCGAAGTCGGCTGCCATTTTTGCAGCAAAAAGTACCTGTTTACCCGTGACGATCTGCGCAGGCTGATTCGGTAGGTTCTCTGAAAATGCAATCTGACATTTGATTTCCTGCAAGAAAGAAGCCGCACAGATTCCAAGAATCTGCGCGGCTTCTTTCTCTGCGGAGGCTTTTCCTCCTGCTCCAACGCCTACTTTTGCCCGGAAAAACAGGATGCGGCGTTCCGACCGCAGCAAGGGCTGGCGAAACTTTTTATTGTTTTTTAAGCGCTCCCCGGATGATAGGTCTCCTGATAATGTTTGCAGCAGACGTTCAGAACACACCGGTCGCACTGCGGACGCCGCGCAACGCAGACTGCCCGCCCATGCAGCACCAAACGGTGGCAGAAATCATTGGATTCCTCAGGCGGGAGCAAGGGCCGCAGCTGGTTTTCAACCTTGACCGGGTCTTTGCCTTCCGAAAGCCCCAACAGGTTGGTTAGGCGGATGCAGTGGGTATCGACGACGATCGCCGGTTTGTGAAAAATATCCCCCATCATCAGGTTGGCGGTTTTGCGTCCGATGCCGGGGAGCTTGACCAGTTCTTCCAGAGAATCCGGGACCTCCCCGCCATACTGCTCCATTATCATCCGGCACATTGCAATGATGTCTTTGGCCTTGGTTTTATACAACCCACAGGATTTGATGCATTCTTCAACATCGGTAAGGTCGGCCTCGGCAAATGCCTGAACCGAAGGATATCTGGCATACAGATCCTTGCACACAATGTTGACCCGCACATCGGTGCATTGCGCGGCGAGACGGGTGGCAATCAGCAGCTCATGGGGGCGGGTATAGGTGAGCGAACAGATCGCATCCGGATATTCCTGCTTGAGCAGTTCAACCGCCATCTGCGCGGTTTCTTTTTTTGTCATTGGGAACCCCTCCTCGCCTATATGATACCATCCGAAATGCCCGGCGTCAAATCTGGAAGCATATTTTGGAGAAATTCGCCCTATACTTTGAAGAAACTGTTTTTGGGAAAGGGGAAACAAGATGACTGCACAGATTCGGGCAAAACCGCTGATCGCTTCCATTGCACTTGCTATGGGAGGCGGGTTTCTAAGCAACCGGCTTTCAGGGGATGTCAAGGGAATCTATCAGACACTGAACCTGCCATGGTTTGCGCCGCCCGACTGGGTGTTTGCCGTTGTCTGGCCGGTGCTTTATCTGCTGATTGCAGCTGCATATTATCTGGTGATGGAGTCCCCAAAAGGGGAAGCCCGTACCCAGGCGATGACCTTTTATCTGGTACAGCTTTTTCTGAATTTTTTATGGAGCCCGCTTTTCTTCCGCTGGGGCGCGTATGCCTGGGCGTTTCGGCTGCTTTGCACTATCTTTCTGCTTGCATTGGCAACCATAATTTGCTTCGCACTGATTGACCGCCGCACCCTCTGGCTAATGACGCCTTATCTGGTCTGGCTGGTCTTTGCCATGCTGCTGAATAAATCTATTGCAGTATTGAATTAGCTGGAACAGTATGCTATAATATGTGAAAAGTATAACACAGTTAGCCCACCCTTATGGCAAAAGGATATAATCGTGGGGCATTTTTGCCGACAGCAGACGGGTTGGATCTGCCGGTTGGTTCGGATTTCCCTACAGGACAAAATGACAGAAATGGAAGCGTGAAATTTTTTATATGAAGTTTGAATTTAACAAGCGTTATAACACCATTGCGCTATATGCGTTTTTGGTGTTGGCAGCAGCGGCACTGTTTAGCGGTTTTCTGGGGAATCTCAAATATTTTGAGCGGCAAATTGAACTGGTTGTCGGGCTGCTCACGCCGTTTATCTATGGGTTTGCGATCGCCTATCTGCTCAACCCGGTGCTGAAGTTTTTTGAGCATGATTGCCTTGACCGCCTGCTGGGAGACCGGATCAACGACCGACCAAAACGTGGATTGAGTATCCTGCTGACCTATCTGTTTGCCGCAGGGCTGATTGCCGCGTTTGGTGGGATCGTGATGCCGCAGCTCGTCCTGAGTTTGACGCGTCTGATCAATCGGCTGACAGTTTATGTAAACACAGCGGACACCTGGATGCCGGTTCTGCTTTCCTATTTTCCTGAAATTGACCTGCCGACAACCCTTTCGACCTATATTGGACAGTATGCGGACACGATCGCGCAGACCACGCTGGATACCCTGAAGAAGCTGGTACCGTGGGTGGTGACCTTCTCGACCAACTTCGCATCCGGATTGTTGCAGGTCATTGTCGGGGTGATCGTTTCGATCTACATGTTGAGCGACAAGGAGAGGTTCTGCGCGGGAATCAAAAAGATTCTCTATGCGTTCCTGCCGAATAAAAATGCTGACTGGCTGCTGGAGTTGAGCAGCGATGCAAACCGTATTTTTGGTGGGTTTATCAGCGGCAAACTGCTCGATTCTCTCATCATCGGCATCCTCTGTTTTATCTGTATGACCCTCATGAATATGCCAAATACCATGCTGGTTTCGGTGATTGTGGGCGTCACCAACGTGATCCCATATTTTGGCCCCTTCATCGGTGCGATCCCTTCGTTTTTTATCATTCTGATTGATCATCCGATCAAATCCCTTTGGTTTATTGTATTCATCTTTCTGTTGCAGCAGTTTGACGGCAACATCCTCGGCCCCAAGATTCTGGGCGATTCAACCGGGCTTTCCGCCTTCTGGGTGGTCTTTTCCATTATGCTGTTTGGCGGGCTTTACGGCTTTTTGGGGATGTTCTTCGGTGTGCCAGTCTGGTCGGTTATCCTGATGCTGATACGCAAGCTGATTGACTCCCGCCTGTATCTGCGGAGCATGCCGGTCGAGCTGGACAGCTACTGTTCCCCGGAAGCCCCGCTGCCGCGAGATCCATCGGGGAAGAGTGCCTCGAAGGAGAAAAAATTCCATGTCGGCCGCCGGGCGCACACAGTCCAGCCGATCGGAAAAAAGAAGCCTTCGGAGGAGGAAGAGGAAGAATAGGAGCAAAAGGGGTGCAAAGGGTTTTTGCATCCCTTTTTTAAAAATCCTGCAAAATTTTGAGACAGTATAGTTGACGGAACCGAAAAGGCGGATTATAATGGGAACAAATAGTAAGGCCATGCAGAGGAACTTTCAATGAAAGAATTTCGTTATACCATTCGGGATGAACTGGGGCTTCATGCGCGCCCCGCCAGCCTTCTTGTAAAAAAAGCAGGGGAACTTTCTTCCCGTATCGTGGTTGTAAAAAAGGGGAGGAAAGTAGATGCAAGGCGGTTGTTCGGCGTGATGAGCCTGGGGATCCGCTGTGGCGACGCCATTAAATTCAAGCTGGAAGGTCCGAAAGAGGAAGAAGAAGCAGAGCTTTTGAAAAGGTTCTGTGAAAACACATTTTGAGCCAGGGATGATCAATCATCTGGAGGTGATTCCGTGAAAAGGCTTACCGGAATAGGGGCTTCTCGGGGCGTTGCGATTGGAAAAGTACATTTTATTGATAATGTGGTAAAGCGGGTCGAGTGCGACACTGTAGTTGACACGGTTCTGGAGATGGAACGGTTTGAGGAAGCGCGTCTCAAAGCGATCGAGATGCTTGAGGAACTGCACCAGAAGGCCAAAAACACCGTGGGGCCAGAGGAATCTATCATTTTTGAAATCCATCAGCTGCTGCTGCGGGATAACGATTATGTCAACAGTGTCCACGAGCTGATCGCAAAATCCCACTATAGCGCAGCATATGCTGCCCAGCAAACGGGAGAGCGGTTTGCCCAGATGTTTTCCGCAATGGAGGACGCCTATCTGCGGGAGCGCAGCGCGGATATGATTGATATTTCCAGTCGGGTGGTCCGCCTTTTACAGGGGGAGGCGGCTTATGATGTCTCCCAGATCAAGGGGCAGATTATCATTGCTGCAAAGGACCTGCTGCCCAGTGAAACGATCCAGCTCGACCGTGACAGGGTGCTTGGATTTGTAACAAGCGGCGGGTCGCAGGTATCCCATTCGTCGATTTTGGCGCGGACGATGGGGATTCCCTCTGTGATTGGACTGGGGGATCAGCTTGCGGAGCTGGTTGACGGAGACATGATTGTTTTGGACGGTTTTAATGGCGTTTTGATCGCCAACCCTCCGGACAAGCTGCTCAAGGATTACCACTGCAAGCAGGCGGAATACCAGCTCTATCGGGAACGGCTGCAAACGCTGAAAGGGGTGCCAAGCCGCACACAGGACGGTGTTGAAATAGAAATCTATGGGAATATCGGGCATCCGTCGGATGTGGATTCGGTACTTGCAAACGACGGACAGGGAGTCGGCCTGTTCCGAACCGAGTTCCTCTATATGGAATATGGTGGAATTCCGTCCGAGCAGACGCAGTTCGAAGCGTACCGATCGGTTCTCGAGCGGATGAACGGACGGAGGGTGGTGGTTCGCACGCTGGATCTGGGAGCAGATAAGGCGGCGCCGGGCATCTCCTTGCCGGCGGAGGAGAACCCCGCCCTAGGCTACCGCGCACTCCGAATCTGCCTGAAAGAACAGGCGCTCTTCAAAACTCAGCTGCGGGCGCTCCTGCGTGCAGCACTGTATGGACATCTTGCGATCATGTTTCCGATGGTTATTTCTCTGGATGAAATCCGGCAGGCAAAGGAACTGGTGGAGATCTGCCGGGAGGAACTGGAACAGGAAGGGATTCCCTATGGGGACATGGAGCTGGGAATTATGATTGAAACCCCTGCGGCCGCGCTCCTGAGCGACCTGTTTGCACCGGAGGTGGATTTTTTCTCAATCGGGACCAACGATCTGACCCAGTATACCCTCGCGGTCGACCGGATGAATATGAAGGTCGGCGACCTTTACGATCCCCGCAACCCGGCGGTGCTGCGCCTCGTGCAGATTGCTGCTGAGAGCGCCCGCCGGCATGGGATATGGTGCGGCGTCTGTGGGGAATCTGCGGCTGACCGCCGGCTGACCGAACATTATCTGCGGATGGGAGTCACCGAGCTTTCGGTAACGCCGGCTTCCATTTTGGAGATGCGTGAAAAGGTGCTTTCAATCAATCTGTCAACGGAAAAAGAGCATTTTATGTCCCGCGTTTGAAAAAATCTCTTGCAACTGCTCAAAAATGTGTTATGATAAAGTCAGCCTGCTTGAAATCCATTCGGTATTCAAGCAGCGGGCAGATACCCACAATCAGGCATAAATATGCTTGCTGGCTATATAGCGTGGAATAGAGACGCCATTGGCGGCTCTCTGCGGCCAAAAGGCCGTAGACTTCCAAAGAAAGGTTTGGTTCTTTGGGAGTGTTTCGGTTCTATAGCCAAATCACTTTCAGGCAAATAGGAAGTGGCTGCATTTTATGATAGCCGTATAACGGCATAAAAACAGGACAAAAGCAGAGTAGAAACCGGCGCGTTAAGTGCTGCCTGGACGGGGAGTTGTCAGGCGGACGAAAAGGAACCCTTGCGGTGCCGGTTTCGCATCCCGCTGCTGCATAAAAAGAGAAAAAAATTCTCTTTTCATGTAGCTTACTGTTACATGAAAGGAGTTTTTTTGTGTTAAAAATGGTAAAATCCTTTGGCGCAGAGGTCTGCGCACTGCCGGGCATGATTCACGATTCTGTGCGTGAGCTGCATTCGATCCGGGCGCTCACCGGTGGGGCAATGCTGACAGCGGTCAGCATCGTAATCCATCAGTTCACCACCGCGTTCCTTTCGCAGCTGATGCGTATTAGCTTCACCTTTCTGCCGATCGCGGTTTCGGGGATGCTTTATGGCCCTGTTTTGACCGGCTCTCTGGGCGCAATGGTGGATATCCTGCGGTTCTTCGTCAGGAACAATGGCGAGGCCTATTTTATCGGGTTTACGATCAGTGAATTTGCAGTCGGTTTCCTCTATGGTATTTTTCTCTATCGGAAACAGCCTACACTCCCTCGGGTTTTTCTGGCGAAACTGGCGGTCACGACGGTCAATAGCCTGATCCTGAATCCCCTCTGGCTCTCGATTCTTTATGGACAGTCCTACACCGTTCTGGTCGCAGCGCGTCTGGTGAAAAATGCAATCATGCTCCCGATCGAAACCGCAATGCTCTATTTTGTGCTGCGGGCAGTTGTGCGTATGCGGATACCGGGGCGCGTCTGAAAAGGGAAATCCTCGAGTTGCCGCCTGCCTCAGCCACCTGTTTCATGCGTTCGGCATTTTGCTTTACAGAAGAAAATACAAAAAATTTACAGGAGAAACATTATGCCTTTAGACGGAATCTTTCTCAGCCAGCTCCAGCAGGAGATCTCGGCGGTCATAGTTGGCGGGCGGGTGGACAAGATCCATCAGCCTGCAAAAGAGACGATTGTGGTCGCGATGCGCGCGCAGGGCGGCAATCATAAACTGTTGATCTCGGCGTCCGCATCCAACCCACGTCTGCATTTCACTGCCCGGCCGCAGGACAATCCCAAGTCCCCGCCCATGTTCTGTATGCTGATGCGCAAGCATCTGACCGGGGCAAAGCTGGTCGAAGTGCGGCAGATCGGGCTTGACCGTATCCTGCATTTTCTGTTTGAGACGGTCAATGAGATGGGGGATCGGGTGGTGATGACACTCGCGGTCGAGATCATGGGCAGGCACAGCAATATTATCCTGGTCTCTCCGGATGGGACGGTCGTCGACGCGATCAAGCGGATCAGCCCTGAGATGTCTCGGGTGCGTCCGATCCTGCCAGGACAGGGATATGTGCTTGTGCCGGCGCAGCAGCGGTTGGATGTCCGCCAGGCGCCGCCGGCGCAGATTGTCAGCCGCCTTTGGTCCGGGCCTGACTGCGAGCTTTCCAAAGCACTCCTCCAGGCGCTGGAGGGATTCAGCCCGTTGATCTGCCGGGAGATTGCGCATAGTGTCACCAGGGGGAACGAGCGGACGGTCTCCCAGCTGGATGAAGAACAGACCATGCGGTTGAAATTTTACCTTTCCCAGCTTTCAGACCGGTTGCGCGCAGGCGAGACTACGCCAACCATGCTGGTTGATGCTGCGGGCAAGCCGAAGGATTTCACCTTCCTAGACATCAACCAATACGGGCACACATTGGTCTGCCGGACGTATGAACGTTACAGCGAGCTGCTTGACCTGTTTTATAGCGAGCGCGACCGGATCGACCGGATGCACCAGCGCAGTTCCGACCTGCTCAGGCTGCTGGTCAATCTTTCGGAGCGGGTGACCCGTAAGCTGGCGGCGCAGCGGGAAGAGCTGAAAGAATCAGCGGGACGGGAGCGTTGGAAAGTCTATGGAGACCTGCTCAATTCTAACCTCTATGCACTGGAAAAGGGGATGTCCCTTGCTGTGGTGGAAAACTACTATGAGGAGGGATGTCCCCGGGTGGAAATCACGCTTGACCCGATGCTCACCCCTTCCCAGAACGCGCAGCGTTACTACGCCCGTTACCGGAAGGCAGATACCGCCGAAAAGAAGCTGAAAACCTTGATCGAGCAGGGGGAGGCAGAGCTGCAATATTTTGACACTGTATTCGATGAGCTTGCACGTGCCTCGCTGGACAGTGAATTGGCTGCCATCCGTACGGAGCTGGCCTCAGAGGGCTATCTGCGCAATCCGACACGACGTGGGATGAAGGAGGAGAAACTCCCGCCTCTGCGATATCTCTCGGATGACGGATTTCCCATCCTCTGCGGCCGCAACAATACCCAGAATGACCGCATGACCCTCAAAGACAGCCGCAACCATGACATCTGGTTCCACACCCAGAAGATACCCGGATCGCATGTGGTGGTGGTGACCGAGGGCAGGCCGGTCCCCAACCGTACGCTCGAGCAGGCGGCGGTGATTGCCGCATATAACTCGAATGCGCGGGAATCGGGAAAAGTACCTGTCGATTATACCGAAATCCGTAATGTGCGCAAGCATCCCGCAAATAAACCAGGGCTGGTGCTCTATGAGCCTTATCAGACCGCGATCGTTGATCCGGATAGCGAACTGGTGGAACGCCTTGCGCAGAACAGATAAAAAAGAGGGAGCTTCCTGATCCAGGAGGCTCCCTTTCGCTATGGAGATTAAAGTGGTGGGATTGAGTTCCCAAAATGATTATAAAGATTATGCAGGAACTGCTTCTCCACCTCGCTGGTGGCTTCGTTGGTGCGTTTCACCCAGACAAGCTCATTCGACTGGGAGCGGCTTTCCAGCGGGATCGAACGGATCGGCGTTTTTTCGAGGGAATCAATGACCCATTTCTGGGTGAAAGCAAATGCATCGGTCCGGAGCAGGAAATGGATGCAGGAAGCAAGCGAGTTGCAGAAAAAAACATGATGCGTATTGATGTGCCCCTCTTTTTTGGAATAAACACCTGATTTAGTATCATCTTCCATATCGAGGACGATCTGAAGCTGATCTACAAGCTCTTCAGGCCGGACACTTTCTGCATTGTATAGGGGGGATTTTGGGCCAACACTGACATAAATGTTGGAATAATCAATCACATGTACTTCCAGATTTTTGTCATTGACCAGCCAGTGAAACGGACGGGCATCTATATGGCTGCATACAATCAGCCCGATGTCTGCGGTCCGGCCAATCACGGCCTCTACAATCTCCCCTCTGTCTGCCTCGAGCAGATCAATATGGATCGAATGGGATTCAAACTGCCGGTAGGTTTGCAGGATTAGGTCATATAGAAACGAGAACTGCTGCGAAGCGATTGAGAGGATGTGACGTCCAGAACGAAACCCATCCTCAAAGACCTTATCCAGAGAACGGATCGCGTTCAGAACATTCTGCGCATAGTAGAGGAACTCTTTTCCCTCCGGTGTGAGCTGGATGCCTTTTGGCCTGCGGTCGAAAATTTTAATGTGATATTCGCTTTCCAGATTGGAAATCGATTTGGTCAGACTGGGCTGGCTCAGAAAAAGCTGCTGTGCAGCGCGGGTAATTGAGCCACATTCCACTACTTTCATCAGGTATTCCAACTGCTGAATCTGCATATTACATCCTCCTTTCTATTGGGTGTTTGTATATTATGCAAAAAGCTAACCACCAAATTTATGTATAATATGCTCTTTTTTATGAAGGCCATAAATTTTAGTTATGGACGTCATATAAATAAAAAAGATTGGAATTTTTTCATTTCATATGGTATGATAAGTAACAGAAAGACAAAATCTCACGGAAGGACAACCTCAATTCGACATAGCTGCTTCCAAATCTACTTTACAGAAGGAGGATGAAACCTATGGATCATCCGCTGGATGCTCGAGTGGAACGCAAAACAAATATTTTTGACCTGTTCTCACTGAAGGGCAAAAAAGCGATGGTGACAAAAGCGGCTGATGGAATCGGAAAAAGCTCTGCTATGGCCTTTGCAGAAGCAGGAGCCGATTTGGCATTGTTGGGAGATGAACGAGACAGCGACCAGCTGGAACGGCTTGCAGAAGAGCTTGAAGAACGATTCGATGTAAAAGTTGCGGTGTTCTGCTGCAACAATCTGGGGGATGAGCAGTTGGATGCTCTTCGGGAAGAATTGTTGCAGGAGATGGGGACGATTGATGTCGCCCATATCAATACGAGAATCCAGGTGGAGGAAGAGGCGCTCGTTTCGGAGGAGAGCTGGAAGCTGGCGCTGCATGAAAATCTGGACAACATATTCCAGACCGGAAGGCTCGTTCAACAGCTTATGCAGGAGCATCGTGGCGGATCAATCATCTTTACCTTCTCCGCAGCCGAATCGAATGTGGAGGAGGGTGCGGATACATTCTGTCCGCTGCCGGACGCCGCCTATGACTCAGCCAAAACAGCGATTTCGCAATATGCGAGGATGTTGGCCGCATTTTCCGCACGTAAGGGGATCCGGGTGAACACGCTCTGCCCAAAGCCTAGCTGGACTGTGGAAAATCAGGTGCCTCTTGGGGAAACCGGATTGGGTTCCCAGATTGAGTCTCTCGAAGAGAATGAAAAACTGCAAGGTGTGCTGCTCTTTTTGGCAAGTGATGCTTCCAGTTCTATCACCGGTGCGCATATTCCGGTTGGCGGTGGCTTCTTCTCCTGAGCGGCAGAATAAAAACAGCTTACTTCTTAAATTGGAACCGGACTTTTCCCGGTCCGGATTCCAACGCCCCCTATATATCTTGTGAAAGGTCGGAAAGGCATTGCTGAAAGGCGGTGCCTTTCCGGCCGTTTTCACAGAAATCCCTCCTTCTTTTAAGTTTAAACGTTTGTCACCCCATTGTCAATCAAACTGGGGCAACATTCCAAAAAAGAATGGCTTGAGGAGCGCCAATGGCGTTCCCAAGCCAGTTTACGTTTTCCTTTCCTCTAGGTTTTGGAACTTGAGAGGGCCGAGATGACCTGTGTTGCCATCTGTTCGAGCAGTTCGGAGATCTCTTTGGGGTTCTGGAGCATCCCGGTATCGAGCCAGTGACGCAGTACACCTACACAGCCGGAAACGAGAAAAGCGCTGAAAAATTCGAACCTCTGGGTGTCGTTGCTGCCCCCACGGTAGAGGTCGAGCCAATCGCTCAGGCATTTTCGGCGGATCAGATCGCTCAGGTGTTCGACGAATGCCATGTCCCCGTTGCGGCTGAGAAATGACCGGCAGAGCTGGGCATTTTCGGCGAGATAGTTAATCAGCTCAAGGATCAGTGGGAACGGCGATTCCCCCGGTTTGAACCGGTAGGCATCCAGGATGTTTACAACATCGCTGACCATCTCTTCTTCAATATTAGCGTACAGGTCGTAGATATCCCGATAGTGCAGATAAAAGGTGCCGCGATGCAGGTCAGCAAGGTCGGTCAGCTCCCGAACCGAAATATCCTTAATATTTTTCTGGGCAAGCAGAACAGCAAATCCTTCCCGCAGCGCTTTCTTTGTTTTTCGGACCCTTCGATCATCCTGTTTTTCGTTCATAAAAATTTCACCTCTTTTTTTCGAGAATAATAGACAAATGCTATCAAATTGTCTTTTAAAGGACTTTCTGCCGTTAAATTGACTATGGTATTTTTGTCTTACGTTTATTATAATATCTCCTGTAAGAATAGTCAACAACAGTTTATTATTTGACAACGAAATGAATAGACTGATAGACGGAATGCGGGGGATCAACTTGGAAAAAGTGGTAAAATGGATGCTGCGGCTGCGCGGGCTGGTTCTAATCCTGTTTCTGGCAGCGGCGGTGCTCTGTGGGATCATGACCTTTCAGGTGCGGACCAACTATGATATGATCGACTATCTGCCAGATGAGGCGCCCTCCACCATCGCGCTTGATGTGATGGACGAATCCTATGAAAAGTCGGTGCCAAACCTGCGGGTGATGGTGCGGGATGTTTCCATTCCGGAGGCACTCGACTATAAAGAGCGGATCAAAGCGCTGCCGGGAGTGGAGGACATCAACTGGCTGGACGACCAGGTGGACATCAAGGTGCCGCTTGAGGTACAGAGCCAGAAAACAGTCGAGGACTGGTATAAGGATAAAAACGCACTCTTCTCGATCGTGGTGAGTGAGGCGGAACAACAGCAGACGCTGGCGCAGATCCGGGAGCTGATCGGGGAGGAAGGCGCGATGAGCGGGAACCCGGTCGATACGGTAAATGCCCAGGTTTCGACCAGCGCGGAGATCAAACATATGATGAGCATTATCATCCCGCTGATGTTTGCGATCCTGCTGTTTACAACCTCCTCCTGGTTTGAGCCGGTGCTGTTTATGCTGAACGTCGGGATCGCGATCGTACTTAATATGGGTACCAATCTGATATTCGGGGAGATTTCGTTCATTACCAAGACGACCGGCGCAATCCTACAGCTCGCCTGCTCGATGGACTATGCGATCTTCCTGGTCGACCGGTTTGAGGAAATCCGCCGGGAAGGGTACGAAGCGATCGACGCGATGTCGATTGCGGTGTCCAAATCGGCTGCATCAATCCTCTCAAGCGGCCTGACCACTGTGGTTGGTTTTGCAGCCCTGATCGCTATGCGGTTCAAGATCGGCCCGGACATGGGATATGTACTCTCTAAAGGAATTGTCATCTCCCTTTTGGTGACGCTGCTGTTTATGCCCTGCCTGACTATGTGCTGCTATAAGCTGATCGACCGCACGCAGCACCGCTCGTTTATGCCGACCTTCGAGCGGACCGCACGCTGGGCAGACCGCGCCAAAGGGTTTGTCACCATCTGTCTGCTGGTCTGCCTGATTCCCAGCTACCTTGCGCAGAAGCAGATTTCATTTATGTATGGGATGTCGGGCATGGCGGCGCCAGGGTCCCAGGTTGTCAACGACCGGGACGCGATCAACGACCTATTCGGGGAGTCCGCATCCTATGCGCTGCTCCTGCCAAAAGGCAATTCTGCAAACGAGCAGGAGCTGAACGATGCGCTCAAAGCACTTCCGGAGGTTTCTTCCGTACTCTCATTTGTCGAAAATGTGGGACGGTCAATCCCTGAGCAGTATGTGCCCAAGGAGTCGCTCAAGATGCTCAATTCGGACGAATACACCCGTATGGTCGTGATGGCGCGGGTGCCTCCTGAAAGTGAAAAGACCTTCGCATTCGTTGAGAAGCTGCGGGAATTGGCGGGTACCTATTATCCGGAGGGCTATCATCTGGCGGGGGAGACTGCAAACGTCTATGACATGAAGGATACGATCACTGCTGACAGCATTAAGGTCAACCTGATCTCGATTGGTGCAATCGCATTGATCCTCCTGCTCACGTTCCATTCGTTTACCCTGCCTTTTTTCCTGTTGCTGACGATCGAATCTTCGATCTTTCTGAATCTGGCGGTTCCCTACTTCACCGGGCAGACCCTCAACTATATCGGCTATCTGATTATCAGTTCGGTGCAGCTTGGCGCGACGGTTGACTATGCGATCCTGTTTACCAACCGCTACCTGGAAAATCGGGCGGAGATGCCGAAAAAACAGTGCGCGGCTCGGACGATTCAGGACACGGCGGGCAGCATCCTGACCTCGGGCGGAATCCTGACCTCGGCGGGATTGGTCCTCGGCCTGATCTCAACCAATGGGGTTATCAGCCAGCTCGGTATTTTGATCGCACGCGGCGCGGTGCTCTCGGCGATTCTGGTACTGGTATTTCTGCCATCCATGCTCGCCAATATGGAGCCGGTAATCAAAAGGACCACCAGGAAGCTCCATTTTTACACACTAGCAGAAAACCGGGAGGAGGTGCAGGTATGAACAGACAGAGAGTCCAGAAATTGCTCGCGGCATCTGTGGCGGTTGCCCTCGCTGTGGCGCCTATCGTGGCTTTTGCGGATGGAGATGGGGACGCCCCGGAGTTTCGCGGGATCACCCTGTATGGGAATACCACCACCCTGCCGGGCGGGGAGATCGAGCTTGGGCTGGACGCAGTGGACGAAGACGGGATAGAGAAGATCGTCGTGCGGTTCCAGAGCGAATCGGGCAGACAGCTTTCGTTCACCCTGCGGGAAACATCGGAGGAGTCGGACATCAACGAACGGTATGGCGGCACCCTACATATTCCAGCGTCTGCACAGGCAGGCGTCTACCAGGTGAAATCGGTCGAGCTGACCGACCGTGAAGAGAACATCAGCCGGTATTACTACCAGCGCAAGGATATGCGCCGGTCGGACGACGAGTCCTATCTTTTGGAGGGACAGCCGGCCTCGTTTACGGTGGTACGGGAATCCACCCAGCCTGTTGTGTCAGGATGTACCCTCAGCAGGCAGGAGATTGGGCCGGGCGGTACCGCGTTGCTGTCCTTCCGGCTGGATGGTACCCCCGCTTCGCTGAAAAAGGCAACGCTGGTGTTCCAAAACCCTGCTAATGGGCGCAAGATTCTCTGCACCGCCGACCGGGACGACCGGCAACCGGACGGATCCTATCAGGCGGAACTGGAAGTACCGTTGCAGGAACCGGCGGGACAGTTTGTCCTTTCGCGGATGTCGGTGGAGGACGTAGCGGGCAACAAACAGAGCTACAGCACCAGCACAACGATCGAGGACGATCTTCCGTTGCCGTTTTCCTGTGGTTTCACGGTGACAGCGGGAAACCGGAACAACGCCCTTTCCAAACCGCGTCTGGAGCTGGTGGAAGTCACCCCGGAGGGAGCTGAAGGGGACCACTGGAACTACCGGCTGCGGGTGCAGGTCTCGGATAACGGCATTGGGATCGACCATATCACGGTGCGGTTTGAAAATCCGGCAAACGGGCGGACGTTGAGCAAGGTGTTAAAGACCGAAGACGGAAAAAACGGTGTCTTTACCGGCACGCTCGAGGTCAAAAAAAGTGAACCAGCGGGGACATTCCTGCTCGATAATGTGGGCGTGACGGATCGGGCCAAAAATTATCAGGCGTATTGCCGTCCGGCAGACGTCAAGGAATCCAACCACAAGCTCCCATTGCCGCAGACGGTTTCGTTTGCGGTGAACAGCCGGGTTACGGGTTCGGCGGATGAGACAGCGCCGGTTTTGCATAGTGTACAGGTCAGTCCGAAAACCGCTGATACTGGCAAGCTGATCCGAGTGGACGCGGTTGTGACCGACGATTTTTCGGGTGTGGATTCGGTGAAGCTGCGATTTGAGAGTTACAGCGGAAAAGCGGTTTCGGTTGATCTGGTGCACCGGGAAGGAAACCGATTCACCGGGACCCTCAAGGGGACAAAAACCAAGACAGGCGGAACCTACCGGCTGGTGAAAGCGGTATTGAAAGACAAGGCGGGCAATTCCCGCACCTATTACGACAGACCGGATGGAAGAAACGGGGAGCTTCTCCTGTCCAAACCGGAATTTACCCTGCAAGAGGATGAATAGGGAGGCTTTTTGAAATGAAATCAATCACAAGGCGCACATGGGCGATGGTATTGGCGGTGTCGATGCCCTGTGTGATCGGAACACAGACCTTTGCAGAGGGGAGCCCGACCTCCAAAGATGAGGTGGTCTATGTCAACCTTAACCATGATGGTTCGGTCGATGAAATTTATGTGGTCAATGTATTTGAACTTGCCCAGCCAGGAAAGATCACCGATTATGGGGACTACAGCGCGGTGCGCAACCTGACAACCACTGCACCGCTCTCGCTCCAGAACGGGCAGGTGACAGTGGATGTGCCCGCCGGGAAGTTCTACTATCAGGGGACGCTCAAAACGCGTGAAATGCCGTGGAAGGTTGGGATTTCTTACACGCTTGATGGGAAATCAGTCAGCGGGGAAGACCTTGCCGGGAAGAGCGGCCATCTTGAGATGCAGGTGAGCCTGACCCAGAACCACAGCGCGAACCCGCTCTATCTGGAAAATTTCGCATTGCAGGCAACGATCCTGCTCGATAGTGAGCGGTGCAAAAATATCGTTGCCCCGGACGCGACGGTTGCCAATGTGGGCGAGAACAAACAGCTTTCCTATATTGTACTGGCGAACAAGGAAAAATCGTTTTCCATATCGACAGATGTAACCGATTTCGAGATGAGCGGGATCCAGATCAACGGAATCCCACTTACCCTCAATATCGACGACCCGGACACCGCCGAATTGATGGATAAGGTTTACGAACTACAGGATGGTGCGGTGGAACTGGATGACGGAGCGGCCAAATTGGATGACGGTGTGACCGAGTTACAGGACGGCGTGACCGAACTGAAAGATGGTGCAATCGACCTTGAGGACGGCGCATATGACCTGTTCGATGGGACAAAGGACCTCAAAAAGGGTGTGGAAAAGCTCTCGGATGGGTCGGAGGCACTGACCGACGGCGCGGAGGCGTTCCGGGTTGGGCTGCACACTCTCACCAGCCAGTCGGACGCATTGACCGCCGGTTCAGAGCAGGTCGCACAGGGGCTGAAACAGATTGAAGCTGGTTCAGAGCAATATCTTGCACAGCTTGACCAGTTGATCGCGATGTTTTCCAAACAGCGAGATCAGCTCCGCAAGGCACAGGTGCAGCCGATGATGGATTCGGGCAATCCGCCGGAATCGCTCACCCTCTCGATGGAGGATCAGGGGATGCTGTTAGCGATGATCGACGATCAGATCAAACTTCTGGAACAGCTCCGGGCCGGGTACGCCGCGATTGATGCAGGGATCGGGCAGCTCGCGGGGAGCTATCCTGCATTAAATGCGGGGATTCATCAGTATACCGAGGGGGCTGACACGCTCTCCGGTGCGTATTACGATCTGTATGACGGGATTCGGGAACTGCGCGGCGGCATGAGCGAGCTGAGCACCGGCGCACAGGACTTGAAACAGGGTGCCAAGGAGCTGTATGATGGGACAGTCGATCTGCGCGACGGTTCCGACCAGCTCTACGATGGTGCACTTGAATTGAAAGATGGCACCATTGAGCTGACCGATGGCACGACCGAACTGCGCGATAAGACCTGGGACATGGACACTGAGGTGGATGACCGGATTGACGAGATGATGGAGGAATACCGCAATAAAGAATTTGTGATGCCCTCGTTCGTCAGCTCTAAAAATACCGAGGTAGATGCAGTACAGTTTGTGATGAAAGTTGCGGAGATCGAGGTTGAAGAGACGCCTGTGCCGCCGGAGGAAGAGGCGGAACAGCCCGGTTTCCTGCAAAAGCTGAAAAATCTGCTCCCGTTTGGAAAAAAAGAAAACTGACGGGGAATAAAAAAAGCGCTGTGCAATTTTTGCACAGCGCTTTTGGCAGCCCATTTTTGCATGGGTCAAAAGGCTCTCCGGCAGCGGAAGTCCGATTTCCAGATATGTTGGACTTGCGTCTGGCTTGAGGCTGTCCGGACCTGTGTCTTCTCTCCAAAACAGAGAAAGGTTTTATTTTATCAGCCGCGTATGGCGTGGATGACAAAAACAGGAGGGAAAGCATCTTTGCTTTCCCTCCTGTTTTTAATGGGAGAAAATGAGGTTAGCGGGTGCTGAGCACGTCGGCGAATGCCTGGATCGCAGTGCTTGCCTGACCGAAGTCACGCATCTGCTGGTCAACGCCGAGCTTGATGTGCGGGATATCCGCCTCATCAAGCGCTTTTTTGAACGAAGGATATTCCATCTCCTCGGGGTCGCAGAACTGCTGCATGAAGAGCACAAGGCCCTGCGCACCGCTGTCTTTGACCATCTGGGCAACAAATTCAGCGCGGCGGTTCTGCTCGGAAGCAGGATCGTAAAGGAGGACGTCATAATCCTGCATCGCAAACTGCTGTGCGAGCGCGCGTATCGGGTCGCCCTCTTCGGGTGCATCGACACGGATCATGCGGCTCTCGTGCGCAACGTCGTCTGCCGCAATCGCGATGTTGTTGTCCTCGAAAATCTGGAGCAGTTTGGGATTGTCGCAGATGATGCCTGAAGTGACCACCTTGACGCCCTTCCAGTTGCAAACCGGCAGTTTCTCCAGTTCAGCATTGAGCGCCTCGAGCTTCTCGGTATAGACATCCTTCATCATGAAGTAGGAAGCCTTGAGGACTGCGCTACGCTTGGTCGGGGTGATGACATCGCAATGCTCGTTCGCCAGCTTGACGAATTTGCGGCGGGCGGCGCGGCTCTTATTATAGACCTTGATCGCCTCCGAAATCGCTTCATCCGAGATCGGCGAGCCTTTCAGCTCTTCCAGCTCCTTGCGGATATTGCTGTACTGGCTCATGCAGAAGGTAATGCCGTACTCTTTCGCGCGGTTCTGCGGATGTGCGAGGAAGATAACCTTCATCTTGTCGCCCATCGAGACGCGGAAGTTCTGGGACATCGGGCGCAGGGTGTCGCAGATGGTCGGGGTGATGATCCCGTCCAGCTGATCCATGGTACCGTCAAGCAGCATCTCAAGCGCCAGCTGCGCAATGGTGCAATAGAAGGTTGCGCAATATTCCTTTGAGCGGTTGATGGTTTTGGTGTTGCTGCCCCAGATGCCGAACGGCATCATACCGGCGGCGTAAACCAGCTCTTCGGGCGCAAAATACGGCAGAACGCCGATCGCTTTTTTTCCTGCTGCCTTGCAGTCGTTGAGCTGTTTGGCAGGGTTGGCGGCAATTTCCTTAAATTCGTTCAGCAAAACTTCGATACTCATTGCGCTTTGGCCTCCTTAGCGAGCTTGTTTTGCTCCATCGCTTCCACAAGTCCCTGTACGCGGGTCTCATACTGGGCAGCGTTGAAGTTGCGGGGGTCGGCCTGGTCGCCGTCGAACCCTGCGCAGGGGACGCCGAGGTCTTTGGTAAACCGGCGCTGCATCTCGGCCATGTAGCCGCTCCACGGTTTGCAGCTGCGGTTGTAGTGGACCAGAACACCATCCACCTTGTTGTCGCGGCAGATGCCTTCACGCCAGTCAACACCCTGCTCGATGCAGACCGAGTTCGGCGCTTTGCAGTAGGCGCGGCAGAGGGAGTCCATATCATCGTAGACAAAGCCGAACGCAGGCGCATAAACGACCGCGGTGACGTTGACGCCATTGCCTTTGAGCGGCTTGAAGAGCGCTTTCAGGTCGGGCCAGCAGGGGATACCCTCAAACATGACACGGTACTGCTCGGGGAACGGCAGGGTAGAGGTGCCGTTCTTGACATGCTCTTCGAGTTCCTCAGCCAGCAGTTCGAACGCCTCAGCAGCCTCGACCTTGCAGCGGGCGGTTACGACGTCGGCCATGTGGTTGAACAGGTCAAAACCGGACATCGGTGCGGGCTTATACTGGAGATAGTCGCAGACCTTCAGCCAGGCTTTTGCGGTGCGGTTGGCGTTGGCGCAGACCTGTTTGAACTTCTCTTCATCCCACTTGTTGCCGGAAATCTTCTCAAGCTGGACGATCGCGTCGTCGAACTGGCCGCGTATGTACTGCACATAGCTGTCATCGACTTCCACATGGTTGTTGTAGGGGACGTCGATCATAATCAGCGGGCAGTTGTTCATGCGGGCGATATTCTCATACCATTTGGTCATGCAGTTGCAGATGTTGTTGCAGCAGAGGACGAAGTCCGGGCGGGGTACGCGGCGGCCTTCGTTGGTGGTGATGGCGCCGTTCGCACAGGCCAGGCTGATCCGCGCATATCCGCAGATGTCCGCGTCAAAGCCCATCTCCTCGGCGATCTGGCACATCCGCTCGCCATCGTGCTGGGCAGCGATACCGGCTGCCTGGTTCTCCGGATAGACAACGGCAAGGCCAAGCGTCTCGGCGATCTCGGCCGGGAACTTGGAGGAGGACCAGCCAATCGGACGGCCCTGTTCTTTTGCAGTCCACGCAGCAGCGTAAACGTCGGAAACGACCTTGCGCAGTGCTTTTGTTGCGGGGCTGGCTTCTTTCTTCGGCTTCGCGGCAGGAGCCGCAGCCGTGGTTTTCTCGGTTTCAGCCATGATGATTCATACCTCCGAATCTAAAACTTGGATTCCCGGCATACTTCTCGGTCAGGAGCGGATGCCGGGAGCTTTTTCCGGGAACTGGGAAACTACTTTTTGAGCGCCTTCTGATAGGCGAAGAGGGACGCACCAAGCGCGCCGACATACTGGGTGATCGGGGAGGTGAAGATGGTGTGGCCCAGTTCCTCCTCGAGTGCCTTGACCACGCCGCTGTTCTGGGCGACGCCGCCGGTCATGACGAGCTGGTCACGCACACCGACCCGGTGGGTAAGCCCGGCAACCCGGTTGGCGATCGAGTGGTGGATACCGTTGATGATGTCACATTTGTCGCTTCCCTGCGCAAGCTGGCTGATAACCTCGCTCTCCGCAAAGACAGTGCATGTCGAGCTGATGCCGATTTTCTTGGTAGACTTCGCGCCCAGCTCGGCGAGGTCGGAAACATTGACCTCGAGCACCCGCGCCATGACATCAAGGAAGCGGCCGGTGCCGGCAGCACACTTGTCATTCATCTGGAAATTGATCATCGCGCCATTCTCAATCTGGAGCACCTTGACGTCCTGCCCGCCAATGTCAATAACGGTGTGGACCTCCGGGAACAGGTGGTAAGCACCACGCGCATGGCAGCTCAGCTCGCTCATCTGCTGGTCTACCCAGTCGATTGAGTTGCGGCCGTAGCCGGTTGCGAGGATATAGGACATATCCTCCTTTTTCAAGCCGCTCTTTTCCAGCAGTTCGGCAACCGCGCGGTCGGGGCCGGAGGTGCCGGTGCCGGAGGCAACGAGCGACTTGCAGACGATCTCCTGACCGTCCTTGAGGATCACGCATTTGGAGGATGTCGAACCGACATCAATGCCCATCGTGTAGATACTCATTGCATACCTTCCTAATCTGGGAATTTGGAGCGCCGGACATCCCCGCAAACGGGACGCCCGGCGCGGAATCACGAGGGATTACTGGGGAACTTTGATGAATGCCTGTTTCGGGTCGATCTCCTCGCGGATGATCTTGATGATGTCCGGAGTGGGCGGGTCAATCTTGACCGCTTTGGAAACATCGATCTCAAAGCCGGTATTCTCAATGATATCCTCGGGGGAGGAGGTCTCGTAGGTTGTGTCGTCAATAGAAATGTGCTATAATAGTCCTCAAAGTAGCAGGAGGGCAGAAAAATGGCGAGGGAACAGCATCGACATGATAT